>CACYQQ010000020.1 GCA_902776605.1 uncultured Bacteroidales bacterium
TTCGTGGGAATTAACCCGGCCAGGCAGATTGGAAGACCCGTGAAATTCTTGCATGAGACATTCTACTGGTTTATGCCAAAGTGTATCAAAACCTAACTGTCTACACACCAACTGGAGGAATACAAAATGAGCAGACTTACAACGAGATTAACAGCGATGCTGCTTTCAGGCATGTTGGTCATGGGATTAGTTTCCGGCAGCGTTTTTGCGTCGGAAATGAATGCCGATCCAAGCCAGATAACGGAGATGGCAGCTGAAGGGACTACTGCAGGAGAAGAGCAAACTCACGTTGCAGAAATACCGGCAGATTCACTGGATGCATCTGAGGAATCTGCCTCTGAAGAGATGAGCGATGTACCGGAGGAAGAGGTTGCTGAGTATTACACCGTCACGCTCGACGCGATATCGAGCCGACTGGGTATTTCGCACGAAGATGCCAAGGCGCTCATCGCCAACGGCTGCATCTGCGTCGGCGAAATTAGCAACATGGGTTGTACGCCCGAAGCCATCGACGCCTTCATCGACAATAAGATGATTTATGCTCCTGGCAAGGCGGTCAACGCTGGCGGTGTTGCTACGTCGGGCCTCGAAATGAGCCAGAACGCCATGCACCTCAGCTGGACGGCCGAAGAGGTGGACAAGCAACTCCACAAAATCATGCATAACATCCACGAGCAATGCGTCAAGTACGGCAAGCAGCCTGACGGCTATGTCAACTACGTCAAGGGTGCCAACATCGCCGGCTTCATGAAGGTTGCCCGCGCCATGATGGCTCAGGGAATTGTGTAAGCCTTTTCTACGGGAGTTAACGGACGATAGCTCTCGTTCCGCACATCTATAACTCTATAAAATAGAAACAGGGGGAATTGAATTCTCCCTGTTTCTATTTATCTATTAGATTATTAATGCCTTACAGATTTAATTATATCTTTCAGTTCGTCAACGGTTAAGACCTTTCCATCTTTTCCTCTATGCAACATGGCATGACAATTCGGACACACTGGGACTAAGTCATTGATTGGATTTACTTCATATTTCTGTCCGATTTCCGAAATGGGTTTAATATGGTGCACATGCATAAAGCCTTTGCCCAATTCTCCATACATTTCTTCAAAGTCCATCCCACATACAACACACTTATAGCCTTTGACTGAAAGACATTGCTTGCGCGCCTCTTGGCTTCTTTCATATCTGTTTACTATAACACGAGATTTTGCACCTTCTGGTATTTGTTGATTAGGGTCAAGAATAGACTCCGAGTCATCATCAACAGTAGAAGGGTCAATAATCTCAAAGAGTAATGGCCCTCGTTTATTCAAAAAGGAGTATCGAGGAGTCGTTATATTAGTATCAAACGAACTGATAAACAAATGCTGAGCGGTGTAATCGACAAACTTTTCGAACTTAAAGCGGACATTGAGTCTTTCAAAAGGTGGGTTGACAAAGCTAATCCCGCATCTATCCAAGTCTTTAATCATGCTCTTGTCCCAACCACGACTGACATATTGCTTCCAAATTTCTTCGGCTTTGCCGGGTGATACATATTCAGCATCTTTAATGCAACCAACATATAATCGTTTCTTATCCGGAGTATATGTGTATATATGAATATCTTTGTATCCTTCAAAGGCGCTCCTTCGTAATGGCTCTAAAAATGCGTAATGATATCCATCATCACAAATTTTAGTTCGGTCAAGCAACCATTCCTCATGGCCAAACCCCTTTTCAGCTTCATAACTGTCGTTAGAACTCTTACCCTCTCTACCTGATGGTCGTTCCCATCCATTAGTATTCCAACAGACACGAGCGATCCTCTCATTTGTATCTTGAGCGAATTCTCCTTGGATAAAGGATAGCAAGTTACCTTCTATCTTCTGTGCACCTTGCAAATGGCCTATTAATCCATTCTTTTGGAGAATATCATAAGTTACATTCTCTGGATTAGGAGCACGTCTAATGAGACGGAGGCGAACAAACCTATTCTTTTTCAATCCATTCTTATACTCCTGCATATCCGTCCAATATTCCTTTTGATCTGCA
This sequence comes from uncultured Bacteroidales bacterium, assembly GCA_902776605.1. Lineage (GTDB taxonomy): Bacteria > Bacteroidota > Bacteroidia > Bacteroidales > UBA3663 > Liminaster. The sequence goes on from CACYQQ010000020.1 coordinate 2,041, forward strand.
ATCTGAGCACTGTTCATGTCTATTTGCTCCACACGCATTTCATGAGTGATATAATGCCAAGGTCGAGAATTGTATATATAGATTACATCGCCAACCTCAAAATTGTTGTGTTGCTTCCAATCTACAAAACTATGGTCCTTCAACAAATCGCTCAGTTTAAATGTATCTTCATTCGAAGGTAAAATCCAGTAATTCATGATGCTACAATTTAGGTTCAAAAATTATATTTGTATTTCGACAAATCTGTCTTCTACCCTTCCAAATTCTCCTTCCTTGAGCAGAACCATTTAACGGCAGGGACGACCTGAACTTGATAGTTTTCGATGTCAATCTGTTCGCTCTGCTCCAGGGTTATCAAGGTCAGTTTGGAGCATCGGAACATCTTGGCACCTTCGGTCAAACCTTTCAGTTCCCGCTTTAAGGTCTTGGGTGACGAGAGGTCGTAACATACTTGAATCAGTTCGAGCACATGGCCGTCCTTAGCCACCACGAAGTCCACTTCGAAGGACTTATTTCGGAAGTAATAAACCTCGGCATATTGGCAATGGTAACGACGCAAGAGTTCTACGCATACTGCATTCTCCAACCGCCAACCGATATTCTCCATCGAGAATGCTCCAGCATGGTCGGTCGAGAGGGCGATATCCGTCACATAGCACTTTTCGTTGTGCAGACGTTCTTTGGCTTTGTAGGAGAATTGCTTCACGCCTATAAGGAGGAAAGCCTCCTTGAGGTAGCCATAATAATTATCGACTGTATGGTTCGAGACACCGAAGAGTTCAGCCAACGCCTTTGGACGATATTCCTGTGCATAGTTCTCGGCCAGATAGGAAGCGATGCTCTTCAAGACATCCACATTTCGTATCTTGAAGCGCTTGGCTATATCGTTCTTTATTATCGTATTGAACAATCCATCTATGTAGCCCTTGCGGTTCGGTTCGGCTATCAGTTCCGGGAAACCTCCCTTACTGATATAATCCAGCAAGGCACCCTTGCGCAATCCTTCGGCCTTGGTGGTGATAGATTCGAGGTCGATGTGCCGCAACTGGCAATATTCGTAGAAAGAGAGCGGGAATAGCTCCACCTTATTGTGACGTCCTGTAAGGTGCGTCATCAACTCGTTGGAAAGCAACTTCGAGTTCGACCCCGTCAGGAATATATGTTTCTTCTGCCGAAGCAGACGGTTGACGAAGAGGGGCCATCCATCCACATTTTGTATCTCGTCGAAATACAAAACCGGCACGTCTCCATAAACTATATATATGGCCTCCAACAAGGTATTGAGCTCTTCGCGCTTCAACCCAGCCAAACGCTCATCATCCAAATTGACATAAGCGCACGAAGCCGAATGTTCCAACAGGAACTTGGTGCACATGGTGGATTTGCCACAACGACGCACACCGATAACCACCTGTGCCAGTTTACTCTCCAACGAGAGCATTGCCTCCTCTGAACGGGAACAATATTGAGAGAGATCTTCGTTCAGATAATCCTCCCTCTGGTCGGCCAATATTACTGCTATTTCATTCGCATTCATAAGCACTATATATTCAATGAATTACGGTGCAAAGATACGACAAACTTCCTTATTTTCCAAATTTTTCGCCTATAAACTTCCTTATTTTCCCACTTTTTAAAGCCTAAACTTCCTTATTTTCCAATTTTTTGACCTCTAAACTTCCTTATTTTCCCACTTTTTTAAAGCCTAAACTTCCTTATTTTCCCGTTTTTGAGGGATATTGACCTCTTGATGAGGGCATTTGGAGGGGCCAAAAGCCACCCGAAATTGACTCTTTTCTCAATCGTTTGCGACGATATGAAAGCAAAAAACGCCGCAAAATATGCGACGTTTTTGTTCATATTCTTATTAAATAGGGTCAAGCAAGGAGGGCTATCACCGACCAAAGGTAAACCCAAAGAGGGCCTAAACCGACCAAAAACTAAAAGTCAAGCCTATCCACGTTTACTTACGAAAAGTCAACCAAAATCCGAACAAAAAAAGGTGTTAATTGGAAAAATGGAGGCTGAAAATGGGTAAAATTACATAGGGAAAACGCTCTCTAAAGGGGTCATTATGGAATGAAAATCATAAAGAAATGGCAGCTTGGATGCAAGACACAAATAAGATAACACATTAAATATCAACGAATCACACAACAATCATTCATTTAGATCAATTAAACAGGTCATCAGGTCATTAGGTCATTAGGTCATTAACGTTTCACTTTCGGGCGGATTGAACCCATATATATAAAATAATATTTAAATATTATTTTATATATATGAACACGACACGCATCATTTTTCATTTTCTTAATGACCTTTTGACCTGATGACCTGATGACCGCTATTTTCTCAACACAAGTTCAAGGAAGGACAAAGGGACAAGGTACAAAGTACCGAATAATGGCTTGCTGAGTGTAATGAGGGGACTCTCCCTTCGGTCTTCCTTCGGAATGCCTTCGGAGGCCGTTCGGAAATTTTGGAAAAAAAATCGAACGAAGATTCGTTCACCGCAAGAAGGATGTCGTATCTTTGCAGCGTCGAAACAAAAGTCCCGCAAGCAGGGGGAGCTCACGGGACCTGAGAATGATTATTGGGAACAATTATGAGTTACGAAGAGTAGTGTTGACAATGGGGGGAATCAGTCCAAGTGAATGGATTGGGCACCTTGGTGATTGATGTCCAACTTCTTCACTTCGGCCAGGTACTTGGCAGCATGCTCCTTGTCGCCGAGGCCGTAGTAACCGAGGGCCATCATGAAGTAGCAATGGATGCGGTTCTTGGTGTCCAACGAGTCTTCCCAGATGAGCAAGTCGGGCAAGGAAACAGCAAAATAGTCCATACGCTGAGGTTCAAAAAGGTGTTGCTTGCCGTAGTTGATGAGCTTGTAGAAGCGACCATTAGCCTCACCCTCTCGACCTAACTTACGGAGCGCAAGACCTTGATAGAAGATTTTCTCGGGTTTGGCATCGTTGTAGTACATGGCGGCAGCAGGTTCCTGAGGACCTTTGACAGCTTTCTCCCAACATTCGCAAGCCAGACCCAACTTGCCTTGTTGCTCGTATGCCAGACCCAAGAGGTAATAGAAATCATTCTCTTGAGCCCCTTGCAACTTACCTTCGCCCAAGTGGTGCGGATATTCCAAGCACTCGTTCAAGAGAGTCATGGCCGTGTCGATCTTCTTGGCAGCCAAGGCCTTCTCGGCCAATGCCACGCGGGCAATCTGGTATTGGGCAGGCACCTTTCCTTCGCCACCCTCCCACGGATGGAACTTTCGGGCATCGAGCATCACCTTAGCCTCCTCGTAGCGACCCAGTTGATTGAGCAACGTGACCATCTCCAGATAGAGGTCGTCGCGCTGATCCACCAGAGAACGATACTCGGACAGGTAATTGAAACGAGTCTCGTGGTCCATCTGCATACGCTTGCGGAGTTGGTCGAGTTCCATCAGGATGCGACTATCGGACGAATCGAGCGCGAAGGCTCGTTCCATATACTCCAACGCCTTATCGTACTTGCCCTGCTTGTTGAAGCGAGCCAAGGCGAGGTTGCGCCATACGGTCGGATTCTTGTCGTCCAACTTAGCCGACAACTCCCAGTTCTCGATAGCCACATCATACTGCCGCTTGTCGTAGTACAGGCATCCCAGATAGAACGGAGCCATGGCACCCTCGGGATTCTCCTCCTTGGCCAACGACAAGGCGAGTACGGCCTCCAGACGATTGGGGAAACAGCATTCGCTTTCTTGCTCCTCGGCCTTTTGGAAAGCCGCCTTCACTTCGTCCGCACGTCCCATTCGAGCAAGCGTGAGACCCTGATAATAATAGGTCATCGGCGATACGGCACCCACCTCTTCGGCCATTTTCCATACAGCCAGAGCCTCGTCACAGAGACCTGCTTGATAGAAGTCCAAGGCCAACTCGTCGTAGTTATGATTGCTTCCGTGCATCTTCTGCTTGATATCGGACAACACATCGTCACTACCCGTCAGGAGATACTTTTCGTAGAGACAACCGTAGTTGAAGAGGTCAAACTTCAGACTCTCGTCCAAGAACGCAAGACGCTCACTTTCCGACATTTCAAGCTTACGCATCACGGCGGCCTTCAGAGCACGTGCCTTGTGGTTGTGCCAATTGTTCTGGAGACAACGGTCCAACTCGTCCATGGCATCATCGTAACGGCCTTGCGCCACAGAGATCTGAGCAGCCTCCAAGTAACCTGCATCGGCCCATGCCTTGTTCCAAGTGGCTTTCCAGAAGAGTTCGTAAGCTTCGTCCAACTGCCCTTGATACTTCAACGACAGAGCCAGGTTGAAGATAGGTTCTCCGTCATAGGGATTCGGATTGCGCTTCTGCCATACCTTGACGGCACGACGCAAGTAGCCCTCCGCCTTATCAAAACGGCCTCGGCGCAAGTACCACAGACCCATCTGGTTGAGGCATCGCACATCCTTTGGGTCACGGCGCAAAGCCTCCTCGTAGTAATCAAGGGCACTCCAGGTGGCATGACGGTACTGTTCCAAGTGCAAACCCGTCAGGTAGAGTTGGTCGTTGGTCTTGGTATCCTCGGGAGTCAAGGCGGCCTCGGCGGCATCTGGGATAGGGCGCACCTCATCGGGTTCAGCCTCCCAACGGAGCACATGACCGCGCTCGTCCTTCAACGTGAGCAACAAGTCTCCGAAACGAGTCTCGCCAACGTTTATCACCTCATCCAATAACTTCTCGGGCGACAACGTTATCGTCTTGGACAAGAACGAGGTACTCGTTGTTTTCTTACGAACCAACGATACCTGCACCTCTTTGCGTGAAGTGGCGAAGATGCGCAAATGAACCTGTCCCGCGCCACTTGGTTCGATGTTCAGGATGAAGTCCTTGCTGGCCTGTTTGACGATACCCACCTCTCGATAAGGCATGAAGTATTGGGTGAAACGTTTCTCCTCGTAAGGCATCAACCAAGTGAAGTCGGGCTGGTTCTCAGTATAGACACCTGCCATCAGTTCGATGTAAGGACCATCGGCATCGGTTAGGTTTCTGTCCCAGGCGCGACCGAAGTCGCCATTACCCCACGTCCATTGCTTCTTGCCAGGCGAGTAGTGATGACTCGCCACATGCAACATACCTGCCTGGGTGTCGTTCTCGTAACCGCCCTCGAAGTTGTACTTGGAGTTCACGCCCATATAGGAGGTCGGCACAGGGATGTTGCGATAGTTGGAGATATCGACACCTGCCGAATAATCCATCTTATAATAGGTTCCCGTGGCTATCGGGAAGGTCGATACGGCACGCTTGCCATGATCGAACACGGCATTGATGTCTGGCGGGAAGACCGACTGGTAGGCATCGTTGACCGATACAGCAGGATTGGCCCACCAGAGGAAAGTCTGCGGCAAGTCGGTGCGATTGTAGAGCACGCCTTTGATTTCCAGATAGGCACAACCAGGACGCAGGGTGAACCCTGCCGAACCCTTCTGATGGAACATTCGCTCCATCTCGTTCACCCACACCGTAACGCTTCCGTCAGCATTCTCCTCGATGGTCGAATCGACGGGCAGATAGGTGGATGGACGATGGTGCTGCGGCCAGTTGAACTCGATGCCGCCCGAAATCCAAGGTCCCGTCAAACCCACCAGGGCAGGTTTGATGACGTGGTTGTAATAGACAAAGTGACGTTGCTTGATCTTGTCGTACGCCATCTGGATACGGCCGCCCAACTCGGGCAGCACCATCACCTTGATATATTCGTTCTCCAACCAGATGGCATTCCACACATGGTCGGTGGGTTCGTTGGCTATCGACTCCACAACGGGGTAGGGATAGACCACTCCGCTCGATCCTTGATATACACGTTTCTCCAGAAAGATGGGGTTCTTTTCGGATTTCCCAATCTCGTAGGTCGGTATCGTAACCGCCTCTCTCCAAGCTTTTACCATAACGCAAAATATGGATTAATGATTGATGAATACAATTATAAAAAGTTAGTCGGAGTTAACAGCTTATGGCTGCGGAGTTAACGGACAATAATTGATACTTGTTAAGAAAAACAACTATCGTCGGGCAACACCTGTTATCTACCATTCACTCCAGATAACTACAAAACACTCACTTCTGTTGAGTCAGTTCTTTTTCCAAGTCCTCCAACGTCTTGCCTTTCGTCTCGGGGCATCGACGACGGAAGAAGATAAAGCCGCAGATGCAGATGGCCGAATAGATCCAGAACGTGCCGCTCGACCCTAACGAAGCGTTCAACGAGGGGAACGAGAAGGTCAACGTGCAGCAACCCGTCCAGAGGGCAAAAGTGCATACCGCCATGGCTATACCGCGAATCCGGTTCGGGAAGATTTCCGACAACAACACCCACGTGATGGGGCCGAGCGTCATGGCATAGACGGCAATAGCTGCGACGACCAACACCACCATGAAGAAGCCCGTCACCTGTAGATAATAGCAAGTTCCCAAGACAAGGTAGATGACACCCAAGCTGGCAGCTCCGAACAACAGGAGCGAACGTCGGCCCAACCGATCGACCGTATAGAGCGCCACAATAGTGAACACGACATTGGCAATGCCCGTGATGACGATATTGAAGAGCACATCCCCAACGGTATAACCCGCCGACTGGAAGATCTCCTGCGCATAGTTGAAGATGACGTTCGTGCCACACCATTGCTGGAAGACGGCTAAGACGATGCCCAACACCAGGATGGTCGAGAAGCGTGGGTGGAAGAGCTCCTTCAAGCCGCCTTGCTCGTTATTGCCCGACGTCGAAGCGCTTATCTGTTGCAACGACTCGTCGGCATAGGTCTCTCCGCCGATGCGCGACAAAGTCAACTTGGCGTCGGCTATCTTTCCATGAAGTGCCTGCCAACGAGGACTCTCGGGAATGAAGAATGCCAGGAGCAGGAAAAGGGCCGCCGGAAGGGTCTCTGCCCAGAACATCCAACGCCAACCCATCTGGCCGTTCCAAGACGTGAGAATATCCTGTGCCGCATAATGCTCGGGCACAGGTTCGGCCAATTGCCAGTTAGCAATCTGCGCTGCCAAGATGCCCAACACGATGGTCATCTGGTTGAGCGACACCAACCGCCCACGCACTTCCGATGGCGATATCTCGGCAATATACATCGGCGAAAGGGCACTTGCCACACCTATACCTGCTCCACCCACGAATCGGGCAACATTGAACATCAGGAAGTCAGAGAAGGCTCCCGTTGCCAGGGCCGACACCGTGAAGAGTACGGCGGCGATGATGAGCAATGGTTTTCGGCCATACTTGTCGGCCATGGCTCCTGCCACCATAGCTCCTATCAAGCATCCCACCAAGGCGGTGGACATCGCCACGCCCTGCATCGTCGGGTCGTCCGTAATGCCGAAGAAGGGTTCATAGAAGGGTTTGGCGCCTCCGATGACTACCCAATCGTAGCCAAACAACAATCCTCCCATGGCGGACACCATGCAGATGAAGTAAATAAACGAGCGGTTGTATTGTTGCATAATACTAAATTTGAGGTTGTGAGGTTATGAGGTTTTAAGGTCGCTTTGCTGGTAAGGTTATTAGATTACCTACTGACGACTTTTGACGGTGCAAAGATACATATTATTTTTGTTCACTGTATTGCACTATTGGCGATAAAATCATGGACAATCCCACGATTTTCGTGAAAAATCTGTCATATTTGTCCAAAAACACCTATCTTTGTCCAACTTTTGAAGATAAAGGCGTGCAAGAAGATATAGATGTACAAGACGATGCAATCTCTCCAACCTCTTTTTCATTCTACATTACTCTTTACCCTTTACTCTCTACACATAATAACCTTTACTCTCTACTCTTTCCCAAAACATGAAGCATCTCAAGAATGGATTTCGAGGCGAACGTTCCATCGTCCTCCCGCAAATGATTATCGAGATGGAGAAAGCCGATCCGTTGGTGTCGAGCCTCTACCTCACCGACATCGGTTACTACCCTGCCGCCAGTTATCACTTCCGCAAACGTGAGGTGGGCATCGACCAACACGTCCTGATCTACTGCGTAGAGGGTTCGGGCTGGTATCTGCTCAACGGAGAACGGCATCAGGTGAAAGCCAACCAGTTCTTCATCTTGCCAGCGGGCATTCCCCACTCTTATGGTGCAGACAGTCAAGACCCGTGGACCATCTACTGGGTGCACTTCACCGGCGCACACAGCACCTTCTACGCCACGGGCGACAACCTTCCGCGCGACGTCAAACCTAATATCAATTCGCGCATCAGCGACCGCAATCATATCTTTGAGGAGATTTTCTCCACCCTCTACGAAGGGCATAGCTTGGAGAACCTGCGCTATGTTTCGTCCCTACTCCACTACTACCTGGCCTCCATGCGCTACCTCCATCTGTTCCGCCATGCCCAAAGACATGACTCCGACGAAGATACCAATGTCGTGAAGGCTGCCATCCACTATATGAAGGAGAACATCGAGAAGAAACTCTCCATCGAGGAGGCTGCAAGGTACACCGGTTATTCCGCCTCCCACTTCTCCGCCCTATTCCAACAACAGACACAGCACAGCCCTCTCCAATACTTCAACCTGCTCAAGGTGCAACAAGCCGCCCTTATGCTCCAAGAGACCGACATGAAAATCAATCAGATATGCTTCAAGGTCGGCATCGAGGACTGCTGCTACTTCTCCCGCCTCTTCACCAAAGTCACGGGTCTCTCTCCTACTCAATATCGCAAACAGAAAGCCTCCGAAACCTCCCCCTCGGAACAATAACCCTCCTTATACGGACATAATACCCTGATAGAAGGATGATAATAGGGTGACAACAACCCGAAGATAGTAGATGGAAGACAATAAGTCCGAATCATAACAATGCATGGCACATTTTTCATCTTTGATTGACCAGATTCAGACTCTTCTTCTTTGTTCCGCTAATCACCATTGTAACAACTCTTGGCTTATCAATGCAAAAAGGTAGGCCGTCATTATACTATTCCGTTATTCCTTTGATTTTAATCAGATTCATTGCCCAATCGGGCATATCGTCAGTATATTGTTTGACAACAATGCCATTGCTTGTTCGATACAGCAAGCGTGGCAATTGATTCTCTACAGAATTATCATAGATATACGCCCTATCCACAAAGGTAATCGCCTCGGACATATTGACAAGCGATTTATAATAACGAGAAATAATCTTGGAAATGGGCACTTCATGTCCACCATTGAGATACCGCTGTGTGATACGATTTACATTGATAGCAGGATCAGAAGTGCAAACATAAAAGAGTCGGACGAAAAATCCTTTTTCCTTTGCCTTGCGCAAAAATTCCAGTTTCTCTGGAGCAGAGAAAACCGTTTCAAACACAAAGTTACGACCTTGTTCCAGACATTCATAGCGCATTTGCGTTGCTCGTTCTGCGGCTTTCAAAACGGCACTCTGAGAATTCCAATCACCAAATGTCTCTTGCGCAATATTGTCAGGATTGATATAGATGCTATCCTTGGTCCATTCATTATCAAGCAACTGAATGGTCGTAGTCGTCTTGCCAGACCCATTGGGACCAGCCACAACACAAAGGGTTGGAAGTTGCTCTTTCATAATGCCTTTTGATTTTGCCTTAGTAAACGTCTCTCATTCATCAAACGGAAAGCATCTTCCATCATCTTTCGCTTTGCTTCTTCGGCTTTGGCACTAGACTCCCGAGCAGCCTTGGCTACATCTTCCATCAATTCTTTCAACATCTCGTCTGTTGGTTCCTCGGTGGAAGAGAGTCTGTATTTCTTGAATTCTTCTCTCATAGTACCCTATGTTTTGAAAACCTTTGGCAAAGATAATGATTTTTTATAAAACAGATACACTTTGATGCCAAATAATTTGGTATTTCGATATTTTAGTTCATTTCGTGTTCGTTTTAATCCAATAATGCTTGTTATCGCTTTCGCTAGTGCAACAACTCAGCGTGGGGAAAATCTTCCCTCTATGCAGGGGGAAGTGAGGTACCTTTAAAATGAGTAACCCCAACTCTCACGAGTTAGGATTGCTCTGTGTTATTCTTATATGGAAAATTTAAGATTATAAAGATGGTTTCATTTAGTTGCAAAAAAAAGAAGAGAATACGAATATTTCCTTTTTCTTTTTGCAGTGCAAAGTTAGCAATAAATATCAAACAGAGCAAATTTTCAAGTGGGAAAATCGCTAAAACGTGTTGAAGAACATAAAAAATTATTAATTTTGCATATATTTGTCCCAAAGAATTCACGTTTTTGCAAACGATTGTCATAAATTCTACTACTATGGGAATGGAAATCGAAAGAAAGTTTTTGGTACGCTCCGACCGATTCAAGGAGGAGGCAGCAAAAGCCGCTCACACGTCGGGCGATGCGGGTGTCTATTATCGTCAGGGGTATATTCCTACCATCTCAGGCGTGACCGTCCGTGTCCGCATCGCTGGTCAACAGGGGTATATCACCATGAAGGATCGAACCGTGGGTTTCTCACGCCACGAATTTGAATATCCCGTTCCCAAGGAGGAGGCCGAACAGATGCTGGAACTGTTGTGCAGCAAGCCTCAGATAGAGAAACATCGTTACAAGGTGCCCTACGCTGCCCCTTCTGCCAACGGCGTGTCGGTCCCAATGGAAAGATCACTCTATTGGGAAGTGGATGTCTTTCACGGTGATAATGAAGGACTTGTTGTTGCCGAAATAGAGGTTCCCAGCGAAGATACGGAGATTGTCCTCCCCGACTGGGTGGGTCAGGAAGTGACGGGCGACAAGCGCTACTACAACTCGCACCTCATCGGCAATCCCTACAAAAATTGGAGGTAAGTCGTCCGATTTTCTCTTCAATCAACTCTGTTCAAATCGATTAGCATATATTTTGCATACAAACGGTTGCACGCACCCAAAGCGCAACCGTTTGTATTCCATATTAACACATTTTAAGAAAACGCAACTCCCTGTTTCTTGACTCGCATGCTTTTTGGCACTATCTTTGCACCGTCAAAACTTAAACTAAGTAGATGTTCAGAATTAATTGACTATATTTTTCTTCTATTGGGATGCAGATTTCTGTTTTGACCGATGGTGCAATGTAGTCATTGTGCCTGAGGGCAAAAATGAAAGATGCGCCCAAGAGTGAAAAAGATAGTTCAAAAAGAACATCTATGGATACGTATAATTAATTTTGAACAACTACTTATTAATTATGGAAACAAAAGAAATCATCAACCGCCTACGCGAGAAGAACAACTTAACCCAAGAGCAGTTTGCCGAGCGCCTTCATGTCACACGTCAAGCCGTCAGCCGTTGGGAGAATGGAGAGACCCTACCCAGCACCGAACAACTCAAGGTCCTCTCCAAGGAGTTCGGCATCTCCATCAACACCTTGCTCGGTTCGCCTCAAACCCTTTATTGTCAATGCTGTGGCATGCCTCTGTCGGACGACTCGATGATCAGCCACGAACCCGACGGCACGTTCAACGAGGACTATTGCAAATGGTGCTACGCCGATGGTCATTTCGCCTACAAGGACAAGGACTCCTTGCTCGACTTCCTCCTCAGCCACATGCCCAACCCCGACAATCAGCCCGATGCCGAGCGCCGCAAACTCTACGACTCCCACCTCTCCCAGCTCAAGCATTGGCGATAGGAACAATCTCTTTATCAACAAATTGAGACAAAAATATTAAAGCGTGCCGAGACAAATCTCGACACGCTTATTCTTTTTTGTAGCAAACTCGCGGCAATCAGAGCATTCCCTTGCTGGAAGGGAGTTCGAAGTGATGGATGTCGCGGTTGATAGCCATCTTGAGCGAACGAGCCAACGACTTGAAGATGCCCTCGATTTTGTGGTGCTCGTTGTCGCCCTCCGCCTTGATATTGAGATTGATGCGGGCGGCATCGCTGAACGACTTGAAGAAGTGCAGGAACATCTCGGTAGGCATATTCCCCACCTTCTCGCGATGGAACTCGGCATCCCAAACCAACCAGGGACGACCCGAGAAGTCGAGCGCCACCTGGCAGAGACAATCGTCCATGGGCAGGCAGAAACCATAGCGACCAATGCCACGCTTGTTGCCCAACGCTTTGGCGATACATTCGCCGAGGGCAATACCCGTATCTTCGATGGTGTGGTGCTCATCCACCTGGAGATCTCCCTTGACGTGGATGGTGAGGTCCATGCCCGAATGCTTGCCAATCTGCTCGAGCATGTGGTCGAAGAAGCCCAAGCCGGTCGAGATGTCACAACGACCGAAACCGTCCAAGTCGAGCGCGATGTGGATGTCGGTCTCCTTGGTGGTGCGGGTCACCTCTGCCCTGCGGTCACCAGCAAAGAGGAAGGCTGCTATGTCGTCCCAACCCTCGGCAATAAGGGCACAATCGGCCAAGAGATTAGCCTCCTGCAACCATTCGCGACACTCTTCAGGGGTACCATTTTGCGCCAAGAGGATGCCCTTGCAACCCAAATTGTGCGCCAACTGAATGTCGGTGATGCGGTCGCCGATGACGTAACTGTGCGCCAAGTCATACTGCACACCATTGCCCTCGATGAACTTCGTGAGCATACCCGTGCCCGGCTTGCGATTCGGGTGATTGTCCGATGCACGATGGGGGTCATAGTACATATCGTCGAACTCCACGCCCTCGGTACGGAAGACGCGCAACATCAAGTCATTGATGGCCGTAAATCGCTCCATGGGATAGTCGGGAGTGCCGAGACCATCCTGATTGCTGACGATGACAAGGTCATAGTCCAACTTCTGGCGAATGAAGGCCAAGTTCTGGATGACGCGAGGCAGGAACTCCAGTTGCTCGAACGAGTCCACCTGCTCGGTGACAGGGGGTTCGACTATCAGGGTGCCATCGCGGTCGATGAACAACACGGGGACGGGTTTGGCCTGCTCGGAGGCGGCCATATTCTGGTTTTCAGGCTTCATAGTCTTTCAGTAAGTTATAGAGAGTGGCGTTCTCCTCGGGCGTACCTATCGTAATACGGAGACAGTTGGCGCAAAGCTGCACCTTGTGACGGTTGCGGACAATGACGCCCTGCGACTGGAGGTAGAAATAGGTCTGGACAGCATCCTTCACCTTGACCAACAGGAAGTTGGCGTCCGAAGGATAAATCTTTTCAACACACTTGACCGAACTGAGCAACTCGCAGAGTATAGCGCGCTGAGACAGAATCTCTTCCACTTGGCGCTTCATCTTGGGCACGTCGTTGAGCACCTTGATGGCCTCCTGCTGGGTGAGTTCGTTGACGTTATAGGGGTACTTGACATTGTTGAAATAGGCAATTATCTCCTTGGACGCCATAGCTATGCCCAGACGCATAGCGGCATGACCCCATGCCTTCGAGAAGGTCTGAAGGACGATGAGGTTGTCGTATTTGGACAACATCGAGGTCATGGAAGGTACCTCGGAGAAGTCTATATAGGCCTCATCGACCACAACTACCTGATTGGGGAAACGCTGGAGGAAACCCTCCAACTGCTCCTGGGGGTAGGCATTGCCCGACGGATTGTTGGGCGAGCACAACCAAATGACCTTGGTATGGTCATCCACCTGAGCGGCCATGTCTTCTATCTGGAGAGCGAAAGTCTCGGCCTCCATCGGTACGGCGCGATATTCCACATCATTGACCTCGGCACACACCTGATACATGCCATAGGTAGGGGCAGGAGCCACCACATTGTCGATGCCCGGCTGACAAAATACACGATAAACCAAGTCGATGGCTTCATCCGAACCATTACCGAGGAAGATTTGCTCAACATCGACGCCCTTCAGGGGAGCCAGCAATTCCTTGACCTTCAACTGACGAGGGTCTGGATAACGGTTCAAGCCATTGTTATAAGGATTTTCGTTAGCATCAACGTTGATGCTTGCCACTCCCTTGAACTCATCGCGGGCGCAAGAGTAAGGGGCCATGGCCAATATATTGGGACGAACTACTTGTTGTAAATTCATTTTCTTTTTAGGGTATTGAAGGGTAATAAAAAAGGAGTAAAAGTGGAGTAAAAGGGACGATAGTTTTTTATTCTCTCGAAGAGTGTAAGTGAGTGGAATGGAGTTTTTTTCAACATGCTCCCACTTTTACACTCCCTTACACTCTGTGTGAGATTTAATATTGAGAGCTAAATCGAACTCTACTTTACTCTTTATTCTCTCATAGAGTATAAATGAGTGGAATGGAGGATATATACAAAAACTCTTTTACACTCCCTTACACTCTGCGAGAGATTTAACATTGAGAGCCGAAGCAATCTACTTTACTCCTTACACTTTACTCTCTACACTTTCTCCGCGCAACGCGCGGAGGCGCACCGTCACCGCATTCTTGTGCGCATCCAGTTGCTCATTCTGCGCCATCACTTCGATGATAGGGCCCAACGTACGGAGACCCTCTGCCGAAAGCTCCTGGAAAGTCACCTTGCGCATATAGCTATCCAGATTGACGCCATTGTAGGCCTTGGCATAGCCATTCGTAGGCAGGGTGTGGTTGGTGCCCGACGCATAGTCGCCCGCACTCTCAGGACTGTAAGGACCCAGGAAAACAGAACCGGCATTGCGCACCTGGTTGGCCAACTCCCTATAGTTGGCGGTGTTCAATATCAGGTGCTCGGGGGCATATTCGTTGACCAACTCCATGACATCGGCCTGCGTATGGAGCACAACCACCTTGCTATGCTCCAACGACTTGCGAGTCAGTTCCTGACGCTTCAGTTGCTCCAACTGCTTAGCCATCACCACCTCAAAACGCTTGGCGAGGTCTTCGCTATCGGTCACCAGGACGGCCTGACTGTCGGCACCATGTTCGGCTTGGCTCAGGAAGTCCGAAGCCACATATTCGGGGTCGGCATCCTTGTCAGCCACTACGCAAACCTCCGAAGGTCCAGCTGGCATGTCGATAGCCACATCACGGAGCGAGACCAACTGCTTGGCCATCTGAACGAACTGATTGCCCGGGCCGAAAATCTTATAGACCTTGGGCACCGACTCTGTGCCATAGGCCAAAGCGCCGATGGCCTGCACGCCACCCACCTTATAGACCTTGGTGACACCTGCCACCGTGGCCGCATAGAGGATGGCCGGATTAACCTTACCCTCGGCATTAGGAGGAGTGCAAAGCACAATCTCCTGACAACCAGCTATCTTGGCAGGGATGGCCAACATCAAGACGGTGCTGAACAAAGGGGCGGTACCGCCAGGGATGTAGAGGCCTACCTTGTCGATAGGGATGCTTTTCTGCCAACATACCACACCCGGTTGCGTCTCGACGGGATGACCCTCGAACTTCTGCGACTCATGGAAACGGGCGATGTTATGGTAAGCATTGTCGATAGCCTTAGCCAACTGCGGATCGATTTGATGTCGTGCCTCGGCGAACTCGTCGACGCTCACCTGGAGGTCGGTCAACACACAATGGTCGAACTTAGCCTCCAACTCACGCAATACTTTGTCACCACCCTCGCGAATCTGCTGCAAAAGCCCAGCAACGAGGTCTCGAAGTTCACTATTATCAAAAGTGGGGCGCTTGATTATTTCGCTCCACTCTTGCTTGTCTGGGTAAAGATATGTTGTCACAATTCTAAAAATTGAAAAGTGAAAATTGAAAAGTAAAAATAGAACTCTGTCTGGAGTTAATGGGAGTTAAAAGGTAGTTAACAAGGAGTTAACGGACGATACTACAATGGGACACAACGTTGGCGAAACAAACGAAGCAAACGGTCATTTGTCCATTAACTCCCAATAACTCCAGTTAACTCCACGAAGTTAACTTCCTATACAATTTACAGTACCATCTTCTCGATGTTCAGGGCAAGAATACCCTCAGCACCAGCAGCCTTGAGCTTGCCAACCAACTCCCAGAAGGTCTTCTCCTTGATGACGGTGTGGATGCTGTGCCAACCTTGGGTAGCCAACGGGATGACGGTTGGAGCCTTCGAAGCTGGCAAGAGGGCCAGGACGGCATCAATCGAGGCATCGGGCACGTTCATCATGACGTACTTCTTGTCCTCGGCCGAACGGACAGCATCGAAGCGGAACATCAGTTCCTCCAAAGTCTCCTGCTTCTCGGCATCGAGGTTGTTGTTGGCAATCAGGACGGCCTCGCTCTCGACAACCACTTCCACCTCCTTCAGGCGGTTGCTGACCAGCGTCGAACCCGAAGAAACGATATCGAAGATAGCATCGCCCAAACCGATGTTAGGCGAAATCTCGACCGAACCCGTGATGACATGGATGTCGGCCTGGATATTGTTCTTGTCCAACCACTCGCGGAGGATGCCTGGGTAGCTGGTGGCAATCTTCTTGCCATTGAACCACTCGATGCCAGGATACTCGATGAGCTGTGGAATGGCCAAAGAGAGACGACACTTAGAGAAGCCGAGTTCCTTGACAATCTTGGCATCCTTCTGGCGCTCCTTAAACTCGTTGAGACCCACGATGCCGATGTCAGCCACGCCATTGGCTACACACTCAGGGATATCGTCGTCACGGAGGTAGAGCACCTCGATAGGAAAGTTACTGGATGGGATGAGCAGAGTACGCTTGGCATTGCTGAGTTTGATGCCCGACTCTTTGAGCAAATCCATGCAATCTTCGAAAAGACGGCCTTTGGATTGTATTGCAATTCGCAACATAGTATATAATGTTATTTGAGTGAATATTCGGTTAGAAGAGGGAGATAAAGAAGTTAAAGGAGATAAAGAAGATAAAGACAAATGCGTCTTTTCCTCGGCGCAAACTGCAGATAGCGCGATGCTCAAGATGTGAACCGACGATTGAAAAACGATCCATAAAGCGGGGTTCTTCACTTGCGTCAGCGTTCGGTCACCCTTCGGAATGCCTTCGGTGAGCCTATTATGAGCCTGTTATCATCCTTTAAGGAAACTGCTTAGAAATTCTTCGGCATAGCCATAGGCTTCTCCATGCCCTGCAAGATGAGTTCGCCGAGGTTGTATTTGGCCATGGCTTCGGCATCCTTCGGGTTGTACGACAAAGCCTGTTTGTAGTTGTCGTT
>CACYQQ010000021.1 GCA_902776605.1 uncultured Bacteroidales bacterium
CTGGAATAATGCCACGTTCTGTCAACATTTTTCGAACTGCTGCATTATTATCTACATGCTCTTTAGTGATAGACATTTCACCATGAAGGTCTTTGGTCTGCACGTTAACGCTTGTCATTTCTGCTGCAAAATCTTTGGCTTTGATGCTTATTGTCGGGAGGAAATCGGCAAGTGGACGGCTTTGTGGCATACCCATCCTACGTTTCATCATATTGGTACTAAGACGGAAGAGTGCCTGATCTCCTTTGGAACGAATGACGGCAAAGGTCTGGTCATTCACACCACGTTCATAGAGGATGCCAGAGAGTTTCTTCTCTGTCTCCTGCAACTTGGCGCGAGCCTTCACACGCTCCACCTCCTGCAACCGCAGCTCAATCAGTTCTGCACGTCTTGTCTGAACTGCGAAATATGTCTGCGCAAAGGCTATCTGGGGCTTACGTGGGTCACCATTCTGAGCTATAAGATAGCATGCATAGCGCGTAAGAATAATGTCATCGACCTCACGCTGAGCTCCGTTTGCTAAATCTATCATTTTGCTGACGTCAGCAAAATGATCCTTTAACGTCTGTCCGGCATTATTGCAAGCTTCCTTTGCCTTGTTTATCACATTGACGAAATTACGCCATTGCGTATATCCCAATAAAGGGCACAATCCCCTAGCACTCCAACATTCTACTTGGTTTACTTCACAAGCTGCTTCTTCAAATTGTTCGAGCAGAACAAGTATATCTTCTTTTTTCATAATAGCACTCACAAGCTATGAATTGTTATTTATTATTTCTCTACTTTTGTCCCAACGTCATCTATCGCGCAAAGAGCATCAAACTTTTCAATTGGTGGTAATTTGCCCTGATTCATTTTCTTCTTCTAGAACGCTTTTGGGTTTGTTACTATAATTATGTCAGGAAAATTAAAAAAACAAGACAATAGTTACACACATTAAATTGTTCGAAGTTTTTCACTTTCTAACTTGCCCCTATCTTTTTGGAACTGATTTTCGCTAATTTCATTAAGTTTTCTCAGTCCGACACATTGATATCTATCGCCACATAGATATCATATTCAGGGAATGCGGCATGGAGTTCGTCATGCAAGATACGTTGAGCCTCAGCAGGTTGAATACCAAAGTCAAGGACGGCATCGAAGTGCATCTGTCGGGTTTCGGCATTGAGGTAGAAACCATGCATCTGCAACACCCAGTCGTGTGCCAAGACAAGACGGCGTACCTCATGTTGCACTTGGGCGGCAACCTCATTACAAGTGATGCAAGAATAGACACCCACGCCCACCAACAAAATACCGGTCTCTTTATAGACCTTGGCGGTGAGGCGACGGGTGATGTCATCTACCTCCTGCACCGTCATGGTATCGGGCAACTCCAAATGGACCGAGGCCAAGTTGAGACTGGGTCCATAATTATGGATGACCAAGTCGTAAGCTCCACTCACAGCCGGTTCCTCACACAATATCTTCTTTACCTGTTTCGTAAGTTCACTGTCAGCACGTTGACCTAATAGTTCGTCCAATGTCTCCCGCATCATTTCGATGCCCGACTTGATGATGAAGACGGAAATCAAGGCACCGACCCAAGCCTCCAACGACAGACCTGTATAAAGGAAAATCAGCGCCGAAGCCAACACCGAAGCCGAGAGGACGGCATCAAACAAAGCATCGGAACCCGAAGCCACCAACGAACCCGAGTTCGACAACCTTCCTTGACGACGCACATAAGTACCCAACAAGACCTTGACCAAGACAGCCACAGCAATGATAATGAGTGAAACGGTACTATAGTCTGCCTCCTCGGGCCAGATGATTTTCTTGACCGACTCCACCGCCGAGGTGATACCGGCATAGAGCACAATGCCGGCCACTATCATAGCACTGAGATACTCAATGCGGCCATAGCCCAACGGGTGTTTCTTGGTGGGGGTCTTGCCTGCCAATTTCGTTCCCACAATGGTGATGATGGACGAAAGGGCATCCGACAAGTTGTTGACGGCATCGAGGGTGACAGCGATGGAGTTGGAGACTATACCAACCACAGCCTTGAATGCGGCCAACAATACATTGGTCGCAATACTGATTATACTGGTTCGGATAATAACTCGGTTTCGACTCTTATCCTCTACACCGGGGAATGGATTATTGCTCATAATCAAAATGAGTGGTTAAAAGTAGTAAGTAACACATTAGCTGACTCACCTCAGCTTTGTTTTCCTTACGATGGCGAACGCCCTTGTTTACTCTTTCAATTCTTTCGCCTCGGCCTCCTGTATGGGACGAAGGGTATCCGATGCCCGCAACGAGGAGATAATACTATGGCCGATTTGCTTTTCCACTTCCCGACGGGCAGCTTTAGCGGCATTGCCACCACTCTGTGCCACGCGTCTGTTTTCCTGCATCGTCTTCGGATTCTGATTGCGCGAAATCTCCGTTGTAGCAGCTTCTGCAAGGGTATTCAACGCCAATTCGAGGGTGGTCATATTGTCGCGGAGGTTCTCTTTGGTCAACCCTTTGAATTGCTTGTACTCGCCAGTGGTCATTCCGCTCCATGCTTTGGTCAAAATATTCGTAAGCATGGCAAAGTCGCGCTGCTCCTTCACGCCCGACCGTTCCCATTCATCGGTCAATTCCTTGCGAGTGCGGATAGATTTCAGACGGTTCTCTATCCACTTTTCGCTATAACCCTGACGACGATAGTCCTCCACTGCCATCTGGAAAGTCAGTTCGGGGTCAATCATTTGGTCGATGCGCTGACTGCCAACTTCGGCCAACCACTGTTTGACAGGCTCCACTTTCTTGGATGGAATCGACTGAATGAGACGCAGAAGTTGCTCCATATCAGCCACATCGGTCAATCGGTTCTTTCCATCTTCCGCTGGCAATTTCAACTGGTAACAATTTGTTACCGTTTCATTACCTTCCTTAATTAAACGACCCTTTAATACTTTCCAATACTTACGAGCTGCTTGATAATCAACAGCATCCGTCAATACTTGTACGACATCTACAATGGAAAACCAATATTTCTCCAATTCGGCATCCCAGACAACACGTACCTGTTTGCCTTCAAATAGTTGTATGGCGATATTATCGTTCATCATGTAACTTCCTAACTAGATAGATATCTATTTGTAAACACTCCCCTCCCTTGTGGAGGGTCCCTCACATCAGCCTCCACTTCAGCCACTCCTTCCACCAATGCCAGGTGCGGTGAGCCGACTGGATAGAGAGATATTCACGCTTAATGGCACGTTGGTTCTGGGGTGACATGGTGAGGCTGTCTTCCTGTCGATAACGGGCAATAGGGTGATCGGTAATGAGGAAAGCCGACGCACCGTAGGCAAAATAGAGGTCGTAAAACAGCTTATAATCAGCCGCATAACGATATTGTTCACCGAAACAGAACGTCTCGGGTTGGATGCGCACGAAACTGGCTTGATGCGAGAAAGGCAACCGCAAGGGAATCACCTCGGCCGCCTCGGCATGATGCACCTCCTCGCGTCCGTCGGAATAGACATTGACTGTGTTTCCGCCTATCACCCAAGGCTTTGCCTCGGGGTGTGCCGCAAGATGTCGAGCCAATACCCCCTCCTCGCCAAAGAGGTCACTCAACACCTGCTCGGTGGCGAACTGGTCGCCCGAATTCATGAAGTTCACCCAGTCGCCTGTTGCCTTCCGAAGTCCCTTGTTCATAGCAGGATAGATGCCGCCATCGGGTTCGCTCACCCAATAGGCCAAGCGGTTGGCATAACGCTCAATGACCTCCACCGTTCCATCGGTGCTACCTCCATCAATGACAATGAGTTCCTTGTCGGCATAATCCTGCCCCAGCACCGAGAGCAACGTCTGCTCTATGTGCTCCACGTCATTACGGACAACGGTGATAACAGAGATTTTCATAGCGAACGGAAACTTTGTACGAAAACGAAAACGATAACGAAAAAACAGCTAGCGGAAACCTATAACGAAAAAGGAATCCCAACACAAAGTATTAACACGAGCGCAGCGAGTATTACCGCGCCAGCATTAACACGAACGTAGTGAGTATTAACACGTAGTATTACCACCCCACTGGGGTATTAACATGAGCGCCAGCGAATATTAACAACTCGCGCCAGCGAGTTAAATCGTGTCCATGAACGTGCGTTCCTGCTTGGAGAAGACAACCACGCCGAGGAAGAGGATGCCGAAGGTGAAGAGGACGGAGTAGAGCAACGACATCCAATCCATCTCGCCCACACCCGTCAGCATATAGCGGAAGTCGGTAAAGATGCCTTGCAACGGATTGAGGTACAGGAACTTGGTCAATGCTCGTTCGCCCGTAATGGAGATTGGATAGATAACTGGCGTGGCATACATCCAGAGCTGGAGGCCAAACGTGACCAGGTTGTTCAAATCACGGTACTTGACGGTCAATGCCGAAACTATCAAACCACAACCCATGCCCGACAGGGCAATGAGGAGGAAGAAGAAGGGGAAGAGACAGAACTCCCACGTTAGGTGGATATTCACCGCTGCATCAAAGAAAGCGAAGTATATCCACACGAATATCAACGGAATACACTGAATGAGCGCCTTGATGAGACCCGACGTAATGCCCGACAACGGAGCCACCAATCGGGGGAAATAGACCTTCGAGAATACATTCGAATTACCCGTAAAGGCGGTCTGACCCGTCGTGAAGCAGGCGGAAAAATAGTTCCACAACACCACGCCGCTCATGTAAAACAAATCGGCAGGCAAATCGCCTGTCGATACTCCCGCAATGTTGGCAAAGACAAACTTATACATCACCGTAGTGAGAATAGGTTGTATCAAGAACCACAGCGGTCCGAAAATCGTCTGTTTGTAGATGGTGACAATGTCACGCTTCACATACTGCCAGAAGAGGTCACGGTATTGCCAGATTCCCTTCAGATCTACATCCAACAGATTCTTACGGGGTTTGATGATGATATCCCAGTGTTCCATAGTTGCTTATCGGCCACACGCTCCGCTACGCCTGTCACATCATGTACACGGGCGCACGCACGCAAATTATTCCGCAAATATAATGATTTTTGAAGGCATTTCCAAATATTTATTCAAAAAAAGAGAAATCTGCATCAACATTTAGCCAAAATGGGAGCAATAGGATAACCTTCAACAACATAAACGACCTCCAGAGGGATATTTCGTCTATTCCCGAAACACAAAAAACAGCTTCCCAAAACCTGTTGCAGGAATTGGGAAGCTTGTCTTTTCTGGAAAGTTCCAATAGGGTCTATCGTATGGCACGAAACACCTTCAAGGGCAACCGGAAGCCCTTTTGAGATTCTTCACTTTTTCCCAAAAGCCATCTACGCAGAAGATCCTTTCGGTCAATCGGTCGAAGCCACTCGAATGTCAGGCCTCGGAGGAACCATCCTCCGAATCGCCATAGCCGTAACCGTAGCCATAACCATAGCCGTAACCGTACCCATAGCCATATCCGTAGCCGTAACCATAGCCATAGCGCCTTCGTGTTAGGACGGCACCATTCAAGAGCACACAGAGGTTCTTGAACTTGAACTGCTGGTAGATCTTCTCTATCTCGGGCAAGATGCGTCTATCCGTCACTCCGGCACGTACAACAAAGATTTGCAGATCCGAAAGACGGGAGCAGATGAACGAGTCGGCAATCACGGCACAAGGCACGGTATCGAGGATGATGTATTCATACTTTTGACGCAATTGCTCAATCAAGTAATCCAGTCGATCCGACATCAATAGCTGCACCGGATTGGGTGGAATCTGTCCTGCCGGCAGGATGTCAAGGTGATCGTTCTTGGCCGACTCGAAGATACACTCCTCCAATGTGGCATTGCCCGACAAGTACGCCGACAGACCTGGACGGTTGCCTGAACGCATCTTGACGAGGTCTTCCTGCTTGAACAACAACGGGTTCTTATGTCCCTTACGGATATCCATGTCTATCCAGATGGAACGTTTCTCCGTATTGGCCATACAGGAAGCCAGGTTGGCCGACACAAAACTCTTGCCGGCACCTGGTGAAAAGGAGGTGAAGAGTATGACCTGCGGACGGCGACCCTCCTTGTCGGTGATGAACGAGAGGTTACTTTGCACGATGTGCATACCCTCGGCCAGGGCATTCTTGCTCTCGTTGGTCACCACGATGCGGTTGGATTTGATGCGGTTATCCTCATGGCGGAGGCGGTCCAACCAAGATAGTTTGTCGTTCACCTTACCAAACTCAGGTATCTCACCTATGTACGGCATGGTGAGGGTATCCTCGATGTCCTTACGACCGCGCACACCGCTATTGAAGAATGCCATCAGGAGAAAGACGATACCCGGAATGGAGACTCCTGCAATGACGAACTTCAAGAGTATCTTGCTGGCAATGGGATAGACGGGTTCGCTGCTACCCATCGGATTCTCGATGAGTCGCGTATCGGCCTCACTGACAGCAATCTGGAGGCGCAATTCCTCGCGTTTCTTGAGCAGGAAAGAGAAGTACGACTGCTTGTAATCGCGCGTGATACTCAACGACTTCGCCTCGATGGAGGTTGAGTCATACTTCACCTTGACTCCCTTGCGGGCTGCTGCCGAATAACGGGAAACGCGCTTGTTGGCCAACTGCACTTTGGACGACAACGCCTCTACGTACGAGTCCATGCCCGTGGTCAACGAAAGGGCCAATGCACTGAGGTTGGCATCTATCTTGATAAGCGCCGGATTGTTGGCACTCGAATTGGCAATCAAGCGATTACGTTGCACGACAAGGCTGTTGTAGGAATCAATCTTGCCCGATATTCCGGCCTCGTCTATGCCCTTCAACGATGGGATGTACTCCTTCTCGGCTACCGACGAGCGGACACTCGGACGCAAGTCATAAGCTGCATCCAGTTGAGCATGAAGGTCTGCCAACTCCTCCTCGGCGCGGGTCTGGTCATCTCGGTGTCCGGCGAAAGAACTCTTGTCATCCAGTACCTGGTTGGGATCCATACCCATGTTGAAGAGTTTGCCTTCGGCCTCTCCCAACTCCTGTGCCGTCTCCCGAATACGTTCCTCGACGAACTTGGCCGAACTGATAGTGATAGCATTCTTCTCCTCCAACGTCTGCTCGTTATAGACCTCAAAGAAACAACGCAGGATGTCGTCACACTCCTCTACCGAAGGTGCCACACAAGTAAGTCGGACCATGGCCGAAGCACGACTGGTGGCTTGAACAGCATCGCGACAAGCGTGACTGGCTGCCAACGGACTTCGTCGAACCACCTGAATGACGTTATCCAGGTTTTCCACCAGGTCGGGATAGTTCTTGTCTGTGACAGAGATGAAAACGCGCTGTGACAATTCCGGCAACGGGAACTCCTCGTTGAAGTCGAACACCTCGTCGGGGTCAACATGCACCTTCTTTCCATCGGCTATCAGTTGCTTGAAACGGAACTGTCGTGGCGAAACAGGTACAATAGAGAGGGTCAAATCGCTCTGATAGGGGTCAACAAAGTTGACCGTGAATGGGCGGTTGGAGTAGAGGAACTGCTTACGGAAAGCGCCTTTCTTATAATAGGTTACGTCCAGATGAAGCCGTTCGGCCACCTCGCCTGCCAACTTCAGAGAGTTGAGGATATACAACTCATTGCTCATGTTGGTCACACCCAAGTCATGAATACCCAGGTAGGTACGCATATCCAACTCGTCACTGGTCGAGAACTTAATCTGGAGGTCGGTCACTCGCTCATAACGAGGCTGAATGGTTCGCACATAGAGGAAACCGATGCCGAAGGCCACAATGGCGCAGAGCACGAACCAGAACCAGTTCATCAACAACAACATAAAGAAGTCCTTGATGTTGAAGCGAGCAGCCGCCTCACGCCGTTTGGCCTCGGCGCGATTCAATGCTGCCACATTGATGTTTTCCTCTGGACGAGGGTAGTTCATATTTTCCATAGTTCCCCGAAAATTGACTTTACTTGTTGAGTGTGATGGCAATAGCACCCACCGACATCACCACCGAGAAGATAGCCGAGAAGGCCGACAGATAACGGTAAGCCGAACTCTCCTCAATCTGCTGAGCACCAGCAGGTTCGATATAGATAACGTCGTTTTGCTGCAAGTAATAGACTGGCGAGTTGACCAAGTTGCTCAACATAGTGAAGTCGAGTCGGTAGGTCCACAATTCGCCGTTCTCTTCGCGCACCACCAGGATATCGCGGCGGTCGTTGCCATTCTGGAATCCGCCTGCCATGGTGATGGCCTCGATGACGGTGCAACGGTCCTTGCTGATATTGAGCACCTTACCCTCATTGCCGCGTATCACGACAACATGGAACGAAAGGAGTTCCACGTTCACGACGGCATCGTTGATATACTGCCCGTCGCGCAAGCGGTTCTGGAGGTCGTCGGCCACCTCCTTTCGACTCTTGCCCTCCACATAGATACGGCCCAAGATAGGGAACTCGATGTAACCCTCATTGTCCACGTGGAAGCCCGACAAGTTGGGCGACCCGAGGTTGCTGTTGTTCATCATCGAGTTGTTGTTCATACCGAACGAACCGTTCTGACCAGCGCCGACAAAGGTCTGGTTATTAAAGACTTCCACCAGTTCCTTGTCCTTGGACGCAATGGAGATGGCCAACTGGTCGTCGGCCTGAATGCGGATATCGTAAGTAGAGGCAATACGCTTGGCATCCTGATAGTCGTTGGCATCCTGAAAGAGGATATAATGTTCGCGTGATACACAACTGCTGAGCAGCAAGACCATCACCAAGGAAAAGAAAGTAGCGAATTTCATAGTAGCACTAAATGGAATTACCGGACAATGTTCTCCCCATCTGCCCGTGTGAGAGAAAAGAAAAAAGGACTGCGCCACAAAAATGCAATGAAACAATCGAAGTGGCACAATCCTTAATGTTAAGCGGCGAATTAGTCAGCCTGCTGCTCGATGAGGTGCTGTACGTAGATAGCACGCTCCATCTTACGACGGTTTACCTGTGAAGGTGCGTCGAACTGCTGACGACGACGAAGCTCCTTAATGACGCCTGTCTTCTCGTACTTACGCTTGAACTTCTTCAAGCAACGTTCGATGTTTTCGCCCTCTTTAACTGGTACAATAATCATATCGTACGGGTTTATTAAGTTGCAGAATCACCTGGCCCCCTTTTTTACATCTCCATTTCTACGGCCTTAGGCTCATCTGTGTCTATCTTTTGATAGACGCGTGCAAAGGTAGTGCTTTTTTAGCAATTCTCCAAGAAAACAAGTAAAAAAGCACATTTTTCCACACCATTTTGGCCAATCGTCACCCACATTTGACATATATTGTTTACCTTTGCAACTACTAAATCGCCAAATAGTAAATAATAAAATAGTAAATATCATGTTGCATCTATACGAAAATAGACTCGCGCTCCTGCGCGAGCGTATGAAGTCGGAGGGCATCGACATCTACCTGCTTGCCAACTCCGACCCTCACCAGAGTGAATACCTGCCCGACCACTGGAAATGCGTGGAATGGCTTACCGGCTTCAAGGGCGAAGTCGCCACCGTCTGCATCACCCCCACCGAGGCACTCCTCTGGACCGACAGCCGTTTCTTCATCAGCGGTGCCGAACAGTTGCGCGAGACGTCGGTCCAACTGATGAAACTGAAGATTGACATCTCGCCGCTCCAGTGGTTGGAACAACAACAGACTGCCGCCACGCGCACGCTCTCCATCGCTGGCGACCTCCGTGTCCTCTTCGGTCCAATCGCCAAATTCGTCACCCAGAACCGTGACTATATCAACGACCTCTGGAACGACCGTCCGGACCTGCCTCTCAATCAAGCAGAACTTTATCCTGTAGTATATGCCGGTGAGTCAGCACAGAGCAAAATCGGCCGCATCCTCGACGCCACAGGTCACCAACCGCTGTTTCTGTCTTCGCTCGACGACATCGCCTGGACGCTCAACCTCCGTGGGTCGGACATTGCCTGCACGCCTGTTTTCATCTCTTATCTCCTCCTGAGCGATAAGGAGAAGGTCCTCTATATCGACCCCCGCAAACTGACGCCCGAGGTTGAAAAATACCTCTACGACATCCAGGTCAAGACGGCTTCCTACGAGGCTGCCCCCATTGGCCAATATCCCGAGGAGCCGAACCCCGTGCCGCTCTTCAAGGCCATCAAGAACGACGTGGAAATCAATGGCTTCCGCGCCGCCATGCTCAAGGATGGCATCGCTCTGACCCGCTTCTACCGTTGGCTGGAGCAGGAACTGACTTCGGGCAAGACGGTCATGGAGATGGACTGTGTCAACATGCTCATCGAGATGCGCCGCCAGCAACCTCTCTACCGCGAGGAGAGCTTCCCCGCCATCGTGGCTTGGCAGGATCATGCCGCCATGCCGCACTACGAAAACTGCGACAAGACCAATGTCGCTATCTGCGGCAATGGTCTCCTGCTCATCGACACAGGCGGACAATACCTGGACGGCACGACCGACATCACACGCACCATAGGCATCGGACAAGTATCTGACGCTCAGCGCCGTGACTACACCTTGGTCCTGAAAGGACACATCCGCCTGGCGCAAGCGGTCTTCCCTGCTGGCACGCGCGGTGACCAACTGGACGTACTGGCACGCATGGACCTGTGGCGCGACGGCAAAACTTACCTGCACGGCACCAGCCACGGCGTGGGTCACTACCTCGGCGTACACGAAGGCCCTCAGTCGGTGCGCATGGAACATAACCCTCAAGCTCTCCTGCCTGGCATGGTGTTCAGCAATGAACCTGCCATCTACTTGGGTGGCCGATATGGCATCCGTCACGAAAACTGCGTCCTGGTCCGCCCTTACGATGTCCAAAAGGAGGCGCCTCTCGCCTCTCCTTGCCTCGCCGAGGAGCAGGGTCAATACCTGTGCCTGGAGACGCTCACTTGGTGCTACATCGACACCAAGCCGCTGGACTTGAGCCTTTTGAACGACGACGAACTCCGTTGGCTGAACCACTACAACCAACAGGTGCTCGACATCCTTTCGCCCCATTTGAATGCCGACGAAGTGGCTTGGCTCCAAGAAAAATGTCGCCCCGTCGAAAGCAATGTTCATCACTGATTTAGCAAAATCCATTTTTTGAATCTTCAGATTCTCAATGGGGATTCTTCGGTTCCCAATTTTAGAAATCTCGGGGTTCAATAATAGCATTCTTGAGGTCGCATTTTTGTTTTCTCGACCCTCCCCCTTCAATCACCCTACCATCCTCCTTCGCAGTGATGATAGGGTGATTTTTTGGTTTAGTTTCACTCTTGATTTGCTCTTGATTCGCGTTCGATTCAACCTTACGCCAATCAATACCCAATCGATACCCAATCGATACCCGACCATCATCCGAACCAAACCGCGAGGTGGGATCAAAGGTGGGTCATAAGGAGGGGAAAAGTGGGTCACGGCCTAAGCCATTTCCTACGGTCCGAAGGAGGCCGACTTCAACATAATAGAGGTACATTTTCGACTATCAAAAAGGGGCTGGAGCGAGCCGTTGAACCCAATATCCATCGTCTATCTCCAGCATTCCTATCAAAAGCCCGTCATGTGTTTACCTCTTAGAATAGAGCCATTTACAGCATTATTTGACAAATCGACGTTGCATTTTTTGTTAAAAAACGATAAAAAACAACGACTATTTCCTCAATTTTCGAGAAAGCTATTGCAAGGTATTGAAAAACCCCTTATCTTTGCAACGTGTTTTTCATGGTATTAGATTTAAGGTAATGAGGAAATTGTTCGTTGTGAAACGAGCAATTTCTGCTTTTTTGTACATAGGGTCTTATTCTTTCCCTCGTTCCCTTGCTTTCGATTGTTCCCTAATGGTCCTATTGCGCCATGCAATCAGGTCAGGCTTCCGACATAATTGGCCCCTCTTTGATTCCCGAAATAGGGTCAAACAGGGCAAAAAGTGCAGAAAATGCACTGTATGAGTGCAAAAAATTAAAAAAAATGCACTATGTGAGTGCATTTTTAGTATATTTGCAGCAATAAAATAATAAATAAAGATGGAACAACTGATAGCGAACTACCGAAAACTATTGGAAGGAACCTCTACCTCCTTTCGCCGATACCTATACGATCAGGTAAACTGGAATGGACGGTTGGTTGGAATTGTCGGCGCCCGAGGCGTGGGCAAAACCACAATGATACTGCAATATATCAAGGCTCAGGCGGACGCAAGTAACTCACTGTATGTCAATGCCGAAGATTTCTATTTTTCTTCCCACAAACTGGTGGATCTTGCAGACGAATTCTGCAAGATGGGAGGAAAGCACCTATTTATTGACGAAATTCATCGATATGAAGGTTGGTCCAAAGAACTGAAACTGATTTATGACTATCACCCCGAACTGCAAGTAACTTTCTCAGGGTCGTCGGTACTGGACATCAATAAAGGTGTACAGTCGGATCTGTCACGCCGTGCTGTAATATATACCCTATACGGCCTGTCGTTCCGAGAATATCTCGAACTTTTTGAGGAAATCAAGATAAAGGTCTATACATTGGATGAAGTGCTCACCCATCAAGTGAAGATGAAGGCAGACTTCCATCCATTGTTGCACTTCCGCCAATATCTGGAGAAAGGGTACTACCCTTTTGCCCTCGAAGATGACTTCGAGGCGAAACTCTCGAATGTCGTGACCAAGACATTGGAAACCGACATTCCGGAATATGCTAACATGAACGTATCGACGGGCAGAAAACTGAAAAGACTGATGGCTGTCATTGCCGAGAGTGTTCCCTTCAAACCCAACATGGCAACACTGGCTGAAGTACTGAATGTGTCGCGCAACAACGTGGCAGACTATCTGCAATATATCGAGGAAGCAGGATTGATTACCCAACTGAGAGACCAAACCGGCGGCATCCGTTCTTTGGGCAAAGTGGACAAAGTATATCTCGAAAACACCAACCTCATCTACGCGTTGGTAAAAAAAGAGAAGGCTGAGATTGGAAACGTGAGGGAGACTTTCTTCATGAACCAACTACGGGTGGTTGATGACCCTATCACCTCGCCTGTCTCCGACTTCCTGGTGGGTGACCGCACATTTGAGATTGGCGGTCGCAACAAGAAGCAAAAGCAAATCAAAGATGTCGCTAATGCGTATGTCGTGAAAGACGATATCGAATATGGTGGTCTAAACGTCATTCCATTATGGCAATTCGGATTGCTATATTAGTCAATCAAAGCATTTGCACATAAGAATTAAGGCGTATAACTCAGAATGGATCTGCCATTCAAGTTATACGCCTAATTTTATACTCTAAAATAGGAGAAAGTTCTGCTTATTCCTTCACGCGGAGGGTATCTCCTCGCTGTTGCACAATGGCGCGGTAGAAATCTTCGCTGTAGGCTGGATGCTCGGGGCTGACGGCTACGCCATAAGGGGTGCGCTGGAAGACACCGGGCTGACCAGGCAATTCGCGCTTGACGTTGCCATCCATGTACTTGACCAACAGATAGAGGGCCAAATCCTTGTAACGTGCCGTGACGGCGTTGCTCTCGGTGGCGCTGTAGTGGTTCAGGAAACGGGTGACGGCCGAGGTGCTGGTGCACAACAGTCGGACTGCCTCCTGGTCGATGCTGTCCTGCTGCTGGTCGAAACGGTCTTCGAGGGCATCGCGCACCCGACGGACATCGACCATCATCGGTTCATAGCGTGCATAGACTTGTTGTGCCACCCAGTTGTTCATCCAGAAGGCGGAGGTCCAGGAGAAAGTCAAGAGGTCGCCATTGCCCACACGGAAGCATTCGGGTGCCTCCAGGATATTGTTGTAGATAGGACAGAAGACGGCGGTGTTGGCATCATCGACAGTGAACCAGGTCTTGGCACCCACTTCGCGTGGCAACCATCCGCGCATCTCACTGACAAAGACGAAACCGGTCTGCTGTGTGGCTACGGCACGGTCGTGGCAATACTCCTTGCCATCCACTTTCCAGGTCATGGGGCGCCAACGGTAAGGGCTGTGGAAGGGGCCGCCACCAACGTCGTGCGACATGTCCCAAGGGGTGCCCTCAAAGTGGTCGCGCATGGCATTCTGTACGTCACGGTGCGTCAACTTACGGTCAGGACGGACGTAGAGCGGCAGGATGGAATCGGGTGGACAATTGCGTGTACACTGCATATCGACGAAGGGGAAGTACTTGTCCATGCCCTTGGCGAAATGGTTGAAGAACGCCCAGACGCGACCGTCGCAACCACGGAACGACATATAGTCCTGCTCGCCAAAGGTGGCGGCAAAGTCGAAGTCCTGATCGGTGCCCTGATACTTGCCGCACTGACGGGCAAAGGATATCAGGTCGGCGCTGTAAAGACAAGAGTCGCCCACTTCGTAGCGGTTGAGTTTCTTATTGAGTTTCTTGCTCTGTGGGAAGCGGTGAATACGTGCCTGGTTGGCATGGGCAGCAATGCACTCATCGGGAATACGGCGAGCCACCCAGACGGCACCCTTGTTGGCAGGACCTTTGGCAATCATGTCCATGACCCACACTTCGTTGGGGTCGCCGATGGAGAAGGTCTCGCCCTCGCTGGCATAACCGTAGCGAGCTACAAGGGAGGTCATGACGTCGATGGCTTCGCGCGCGGTCTTGGAACGCTCCAAGGCGATATAGATAAGTGAACCATAGTCGATTACGGCGGTCGAATCCATCAAGGCGAGGTCCCCACCCCAGGTTGATTCGGCTACGGTGACCTGCCACTCGTTGACATTACCCACCACGCGATAGGTATGTGCCACCTCGTCTATCTCGCCAAGGGGACGTTGGGTATCCCAATCGACGATGGCACGCTTGGCTCCGACGGGGTGGTCGGCGGCTGGAGTATAATAGAGTTCGCCGTAAAGCTGGTGACTGTCAGCGGCATAGCTGATCATAGTTGAACCTGTGGCCGAAGCTTTCTTGCCCACCAGGAAGTTGGTGCAGGCATCGGCCGAAACCGAACAAAGGGGCGTAAGAACGATTGCCGAGATGCTCAGCAGAACCGCCTGTGCCGTGGAAAAGATGTTTTTTGTAAGCATAGTACAAAGAAAATACGAAAGTCATGGCCAGAGACGATTGCTCCGCCATGACTGACAGGTTATAACTTAGAAAAATTTCTTCAAATGGATGGTATTCTCGTTGCCGCAATGGTCCACCACCCAGATCTTGACGTCGTGCATCTTGCCGCGCTGGATGCCATAATAGCGAGGATGACCGATGCGCTTGCCGTAACGGTTGAGGTCGAACGGCACAAAATGTCCATCGATGAAGACTTTGTAGCGCGCCACGCCACTCCCCTTGTCGGCCACCGAGATTTGCGCTCGGTTCCAGGTCATGCTCACGATGGTGCCGGTCGGCTTGGATTGGTCACGTCGGACAGCGAAATGACCGAACTCGGAAAGTCGGACCTGGACAGCGCCATTCTTGTATTTGCCGCCAATGTAGCCATCGTCAAGATTGGCAATATAGAGTTTCTCAGGCTGGGTCAACGTGTCGGCATAGGCCTTGGGCACCGGGATAGTGAGACTGTAGGAGCGATGGCAAGGCAAACTGGTATTGCCCACCGCATAGACCGGCGAGATGCAAGGGCGTTGGGGGTCGTTGTGTACGGTACGTCGGAACGGCAACTCGGTAGTCGTATAGAGGTTGCCTGCCGGCATCTGGATGCGACATCCGGCAGAATCGAAGTCTAAGGGTTCCTCGACTCGAACCAAGATTCCTTTGGTCAGGAAGGTGCCTGCCTTCACGTCTTTATACGGATCGCGCGGAA
Organism: uncultured Bacteroidales bacterium; assembly: GCA_902776605.1. GTDB lineage: Bacteria > Bacteroidota > Bacteroidia > Bacteroidales > UBA3663 > Liminaster. Next base: position 15,769 of record CACYQQ010000021.1, read on the forward strand.
GAAGCGATTTCTTGCCTTTCACCCTGAACTCGACTTCGCTCTTGTTGCCATGCGCATCGGTCAAGACATAGCGGAACGGATAATCGCGCTCCTCGTTGATTTCGATGGTGCCGTCTCCCAAACTGCGGTCTATCATGCGGAGGTAGTTGGCGGGTTCGATAAAGCTTTTTTGGATCATGAACCGATTATTGACCCAACCTCGGTAATCGGTGAGAGAGTTGGTGTACTTGCGTTCGGAATAACGGAAGCGGTCGCAAGTGAAGTGATAGATCAATCGGTCATCGACATAGAGCTCAACGCTATAGACGCCGTAGGTATTGGCCATGTTCTCGATATAGTCGAAAGCCTTGATGCCCAGACCGATACGGCCCCACGCCGTAATGCGCTTATTGATAGTGCGTTGGCCTGTCTGGGTGACGATGACGGATGCGGACTGTCGTCCCGTCAGACCATTGACCACGCCGCCCAACGGATAGAAATAGACATGACTGGCGCGAGGTGGTTTGCGGTCGGAGATGCGATCACGGAAAAAGGGCATGGGGTTGTAGAACTCATCGTCCTCGTCGTTGCAATCGCGCAACTCGAAGTGAACGTGAGGGCCGCCCGAACTTCCGGTGTTGCCGCTCTTGGCAATGACATCGCCCATCTTGACAGGCAATTCACCGGGTTGGAAGACAACCTGAATATTGTTTTCTTCACGCGCTATCTGCTGTGCGCGGAGTTTCTCGTTGATGGCATCGTTGAAGTCGTTCAAGTGAGCATAGACGGAGGTCAGTCCCAACTGCGGATGCCGGACGTAGGCCACTATACCATACCCTAAGGCATTGATTCCTACACGACAGACATAACCATCGGCAAAGCTATACACCGGATGGTTGACGGTCCCTTGGGTCTTGAAGTCGAGGCCGGCATGGAAATGGTTGTTGCGCAACTCGCCGAAGTTGCCAGCCAAGTAAAGGTCCATGTCCAGCGGGGCTTGATACGAAAAGGACGAATCGGGTAGCACCGGGTTTTGGGCTCGACCCCAAAATCCGGTGCTTATCATGATAACAACTAAAAATGCAAGTATATTCTTATACATTGAACCTGAAATGCATAATGTCGCCATCTTGAACGACATACTCTTTTCCTTCCACTCCTAACTTACCTGCCTCACGGACAGCTGCTTCGCTGCCATATTGCAGATAATCGTCGTACTTGATGACCTCCGCACGGATGAAACCTTTTTCAAAGTCGCCGTGGATGATTCCAGCACACTGGGGTGCCTTCATTCCCTTGCGGAAAGTCCAAGCCTTGACCTCCATCGGACCTGCCGTAATGTAGGTTTGGAGTCCGAGCAAGCTATAGGCTGAATGGATAAGTCGGTTCACGCCACTCTCCTCCAAACCTAATTCGCCGAGGAACATCTGGCGCTCGTCATAGCTTTCGAGTTCTGCGATTTCGCTCTCAATCTTGGCACTGATGACCAAGACTTCGGCATCCTCGTCTTTGACTGCTTCGCGCACTTTTTCGACATAGGCATTACCTGATTGGGCCGAGGCTTCATCCACGTTGCAGACATATAAGATGGGCTTGCTGGTGAGCAAGAAAAGTTCTTTGGCCGCCTGTATCTCTTCAGGTGACTGCAACTGACTCGTCACAGTGCGTGCCGACTTTCCTTCGAGCAAGGCAGCCTTCACGGCAGACATAATCTCGTACTGTACCTTGGCCTCCTTGTCGTTGCCCACTTGTGCCAACTTCTGGACTTTGGGCAAGCGAGCTTCGATGGTCTCCAAGTCCTTGAGTTGTAACTCGGTGTCAATAATCTCTTTATCGCGTACTGGATCCACACTACCATCTACGTGAACGACGTTTCCATCATCGAAACAGCGAAGAACATGAATGATGGCATCTGTTTCACGGATGTTGGCCAAGAACTTATTGCCAAGACCTTCGCCCTTGGAAGCTCCCTTGACCAGGCCGGCAATATCTACAATTTCTACTGTCGCAGGAACGATTCGCTCTGGATGAACGATCTCGGCCAACTTGTTCAGGCGCTCGTCAGGGACTGTGATGACGCCCACATTGGGCTCAATGGTGCAGAAAGGGAAATTGGCTGCCTGCGCTTTCGCGCTTGAAAGGCAATTGAAGAGGGTAGATTTGCCGACATTCGGCAAGCCTACGATTCCACATTTAAGTGACATTATAAATATAGGAATTTATTGCTTATGTTTCTTACGAGAGAGGCCATAAGAATGACGATGCTCGACGTCTCCCTCGGCATACGAAGAGTAATAATTATAATAGGTATGACCGTAATAACGATAGCCATAGTACTTACCATAGCCGGTATAACCCATACTGTAGTTCAAAATCTCGTAGTTGATATCGGTCAAGACAACCGCCATGTTACGCAACTGGTTGGAACGGTATATCTCCTGCACAGCTGGCAACTGTCGGCGATCCAAGTGGCCCACACGGATGACATACAACGTAAGATCTGCCACACGGTTGGCAATACCTGTATCGGCCACAATACCCAACGGTGGGTTATCCAAGATAACGAAGTCGAACTTTCCGCGCAGATACTCTATGACGTGCTCGAAACGATCACTCATCAACAATTCTGCAGGATTAGGCGGAATAACGCCGCCAGGCAGAACGGATACGTTGTCATAGGCAGTCGCTTGAATGAGTGAATCCAAGTCGGACTCCTGCTCAGAAAGATATTCACTCATACCCTTCTTACCACGCATCTTAAAGAAACGTGAGGTCGCCATCTTACGCAAGTCGATATCCACCAGACATACTTTCTTGCCCGAAATAGCGCAAGCCATGGCCAAGTTCACGGCGATGTAAGATTTACCTTCTCCTGCCATGGTAGAAGTCATTGCAATGACTTGTGGACGAGCACCATTGACATTCATGAAAGAAAGGTTGGCTCGCAAGATACGGAAGGCCTCCGAAATCTGATTATTCGCGCCAGCTTCGACGAACAATGTCTGATTCGCCTGTTTCTTTGGTTTGCTTGGAATCTCACCGACGATAGGAGCTTTCACCACCGCCGTAACGTCACTACGTCCACGCACTTTAGTATAGGGAAACGGGACGAAAGCCACCCCACGCAGCATCAATCAGTCGGACATTCGATTCCGTCATAGACTTCATGATAGCGTTCTCTTCCTTCTTCTGCAAGAGATAGTTGTACAACTCACTCTTGACAATCTGCTCTCGTTCGATGCTTGTCAAAGCGCGGACATTACTTGTAGCATCGCTCACGCGCGACATATTCTTAGCTGCCAAGGCTTTGAGTTCATCAATCTGCAACTGCAAACTCTTCTGAACATCTGCTGCCGTATATTTAATATTGTCCAACAAAGCATCCAACTCAGCGGCACGATCCAAGACAACAGGGCTCTTCTCGGAGGAATAGGTCTTCAATTGGTTGAATCGCAACAAACCCTCGTCATACCGCTGGATCTGAGAGTTAAGTACTTGATTGTTGATACCGACATTAAGCGGCAAAGAAGAATAGTTAAGTGTATCCAATACTGAACGAAGTTCGGAAATCAAACGAAATTGCACCTCCAAGTTGGACAACTGTACTTCCTGATTATGGGTCAAAGTCAAGTAGTTAGAAGCTTCGTTCATTGGGTTGATGGTCTTCTCCTTCGACTTCATTGCCTCCAACTTAGCATCCACTTCGCTCAATTCTGCACCTACTGCATCGATACGTTGATCAACAAACTGCAAAGAATTGTCAAGCACCTCATTCTTTGACTCTATGGTACGACGATTATACTCGTCTATAACCATATTCAGAATATCAGCAGCCTTTCTTGCAGAACTTGCAGTATAAGTCAATTGCAAAGTGGCACTCTCTTTTTGAGCCAAATCTGCAGCCAAGCCACCCAGATAAGCACTCGTAGCCAACTCTTGGTTCAAAGCGACGACACGAACCTCATGGGACTTCTCTGACACATAACGTTCAAAAGTACGAGGACGAATCATCACGGTAGCCAAACCGATACCTGGCAACTCCACTTCTTTGTTGAACGGACAAACGAAAGTTGTATCGTCCGATTCGTATTGGAACTTCAAGGTATCCTGAGCCGAAAAGAACTTCACATCGAATGATGCCCCTGGAATAGGAACCTCCGGATCAGAAGCTACGATGAAGATTGGAGAGTTCACATACAATTCATCGTAACGCATGAAATTGGGCATATAGTAACTATAATGCAACGCCATACGCTTCACTACACCTCGCATCACGCTACGAGAAGTCAAGATGAAAAGCTCATTCTGGACGTTCGAAGTAGATAAACCGCTGATACCTGCAATATCGACAAATGCAGAACTCATAGAGGCAGCATTTCCTGTTTTGGGATCCTTCACCAAAACTGATGCTTGCTGAACGAACGCCTTCGGACTGCGCCAAATATATACAGCTCCAATAGCGAGCGAAATGAATACACAGATAACAAAGACATACCACTTACCTAAAAAGATATTGACGATGGTCTGAAAATCCAAACCACCTTCAGACTCCTCTACGGTATTTGTATTTGCAACCTGCTGTTGCTGTGGGTCATTATTTTGCATATTGAAAAAAATAATGGAGTAATCAAATCAATTACAAAGGCCTAAAGTCCTTTTAATTCCGACGAATGTTCACTACCAAGTTTGCCACGCCAACCATCAGCGAGACAAACGAGACGGTGAATGTATAGAGTGTAGACACATCTCGGTTAGAAGCCTTTGACTTGTTCGGCTCGACATATACCACATCGTTCTGACGCAAGTAGAAATAGGGGCTACTTACGACCTCAGGTTTCGTCAAATCGAGGGTAACAACGGTCTGCTTTCCTTTTTCATCTCGAATGACGCGCACTTTATCGCGCTCACCAAAGATGGTCAAGTCACCAGCCATAGCGATAGCGTCAAAAACAGAAACACGATCGGTCGTCATGGCAAACTGGCCTGGACGGGTTACTTCGCCCAACACACTGAACTTAGCGTTATAGAAATCAACCGTGACAATAGGATCCTGAATGTATCCGTTCGACTTCAAATAATCCTGCAAGTATTCACGCAGTTCGTAGCGAGTCATACCAGCCACCTCCAATCGTCCGATGGTTGGATACTGAATCTCACCAGCTTCATCCACCCAGAAAATCGGAGCCATACCACCATTTGTAGAGAACTGCACCTGTCCAGTCGAAGAGAAGGCTCTCTGCGTCAGCTGCATATTGAATGGAGCAGCCAACTCCGGCTCCTTACAATTCACGATGATGGTCAGTTTGTCATCTGGACGGATGGT
>CACYQQ010000022.1 GCA_902776605.1 uncultured Bacteroidales bacterium
CGATCTTTGAAATGTTGAACTTGGAAACAAAAAATCCCCCTGCCAAGCAGAGGGATGATACATGGGGAATCAATCCATTCGGTCGCGATAGTCCTCGTAGCCGAACTCTCGGAGCACCTCGATGCGACCATCGGTATGCCTCATGACAATGGCTGGATGCGAGATGCCATTGAAGGTGTGAGTCTTGACCGTGGTGTAGTGCAGCATGTCCTCGAGCACGACGTAATCGCCCACCTGCAGAGGGCGAGTGAAGCGCCACGAACTCAGGTAGTCGCCACTCAGGCAACTGTTGCCACCCAGACGATAGACGTTCCCGTCGGTGCTGGTTACGCCCTCCAACGTCTCGGCTCCACGCACGGCGGGCCAATAGGGCATCTCCAGACAGTCGGGCATGTGGCAGGCAAACGATACATTGAGGATGGCGGTACGGATGCCGTGATTGGACACGATGTCCACGACGCGCGAAATCAGAGGCCCTGTCTGCCACCCGAACGCCGAACCGGGTTCGAGGATGATGCGGAGCCAAGGATACCGCTCGTGCAGGCCTTTGAGCAGCGTTATGAGGTGCTCGACGTCATAGTCCCGACGGGTCATCAGATGACCACCGCCCAGGTTGAGCCACTTGATTTGCTTGAACCATCGGCCGAACTTAGCTTCCAGATGCACCAAGGTATGCTCCAGTGCCAGAGCCGACGACTCGCAATGGCAATGGCAATGGAAGCCCTCGATGCCTTGGGGCAACTGCTCGGGCAGGTCGTCGGCCAGCACGCCAAAGCGACTGCCGGGGGCACAGGGGTTATAGAGCTCGGTCTCGATTTCGGAGTACTCGGGATTGACTCGCAAACCGCACGATACGGGCTTCCCTTGCCCCGCCTCGCTCCGATTGTATCGCTCCACCTCGGGCATGAACCGCTCCAACTGCGTGAGGCTATTGAACGTGATGTGCGACGAGCATCGCAAGATGGTCGGAAAATCGCCCTCGGTATAGGCAGGGCTGTAGGTATGGGCAGGACTGCCAAACTCCTCGAATGCCAAGCGGGCTTCGCTCACCGAACTGGCGGTGGTGTGGTTGATGTACTCGCGGAAGATCGGGAAGGTCTTCCACAAGGCGTATGCCTTGAAAGCCAGAATGATCTCAACGTCGGCCTCGGTGGCCACGTGCTGTATCAGGGCCAAGTTGCGGCACAAGAGGCGCTCCTCGAGCACATAGCAAGGAGTCGGATATTTGGAATATTCAGAAGGTGTAATATCGGATTCTATCATAATTATCAATTGTCAATTATCAATTATTTGAAGATGGGGTACTTTGAAAGTACATCATCTTCAAAAACACTTGACCGGGCTGCTCTTAGGAGCTATCGTCACAGACAAATCTGGATACTTCGCCTGAATGAGTTCCTTGAGCAACTGACAAGTGTATTGCTCGGTCTCGAAGTGGCCACCGCAAAGGATGAGTAACTCGGGATGACCGAAATAGAGATGATACGACACCTCGCCCGTCAGGAAAGCATCGGCCCCTGCCCTTACGGCATCGGGGATGAAATCGTCGCCTGCCCCTCCGCACAAAGCTACAGAATGTATCTGGTGAGAAGGGGAAAAATCCTCCCCATTGGACATGATAGCTGGGATGGAGAACCGCTCCTTGACCAACTGCATGAAGCTATGGGCATCGCATGGCTGGGGCAATCGGCCTATCATACCGCTGCCGCATCGGCTCGCAAAATCAGGCGACAAGCCTGCGGTCTGGCTCTTGGCCAAGGGAGCCAACGGACGGACATCCTGCAAACCGAGCACCTCAGCCATACGGCGGTTCACCCCCTGGGGTGCGTTGTCCAGGTTGGTATGTGCGCTATAGACGGCTATGTCCTGACGGATAGCCTCGATCAACACCCGGCTGATGTAGTCACGGCGAGGATTGATTTGTTTCACGCCATGGAACAATAGCGGATGATGACTCACTATCAGGTTGGCTCCCGACTGGATGGCCCGCTGCACCGACTCCTCGGTCACATCGAGCGTGGTCAAAACTCCCGTCACTTCCTGTTCGGGGTCTCCCACTTGAAGCCCCGCGTTGTCGTAACTCTCTTGCAACTGCAAGGGGGCAACGGACTCAATAAGTGCAGCGATGTCTTTGATTTTCATATTCTATTGTTTCTTTAACCACGGAAAACACAGAAACTTTGCTCCCCCTGGAAAATGATGAATTAACCACGAAAGACACGAAAAAACACGAAAGATTTTTAACCTCAAAAATGAGTTTTTCGGGCAACTGATTCATTCTACTCCCTTCCCCTACACAACGGGGAAGGGCTGGGGATAGGGTCTGGGGCTCTTCTCATCCCTTCGACAACTTATTCCATTGATAGATGCCGTAGAAGCTATTGATGAGGTAAACGCTATATTTGGCCACGGTCATGAACGAGAAGACCGAATCACTCATCAGCCACATGGCGATATAGGCCACATTGATGAGGAGCCACATATACCATTGCTCGACAAAAGCCTTGACAGACACGTACATAGTGACGATGGCCATCACCGTGGTGAACGAATCGAGCCACAACTGGAGAGGGGTGTCATAGTCGGCCTTAAGCGTCTTGAACTGGACGTCGGGGAATATCTGCTGTATGACCTCTATCAACCAAGGGCCGAAATACAGCAGGAACAAGCCCAACAAATAGGTTCCCAATGCCACCGCGAGCAAGGTGACGAAGCGCTGCGGCCACGTCATGTAACGCGTGTGGATGGTACCTGAATTGTCGTGACGTCGGCGCTTGCTCCACATCCGCCACCCCACGAACTGCATCGGGAGGTTATAGACCAACCTCTGGATGAAGTCGCCGTATATGTGTGTGACAAAACAGATATATATGTGCAGGAAGGCTTCGACCGTGCCAAATATCCAGTTGGCCATCGACCCCTTGGCCCCAAGGACCACGCAGAAGACACCCAGGATGGCTGCTACGGCCGATATCCAGGCATTCACATCGTCCAGTCGTCCCTTGATGATGAACGAGGCGACAGAGAGTGCCAATATAGAACAAAGCAAACTCACCTCAAACCCATTGAGCGATTTGAATGTGAGTTTCAAGAGTGTAATATATCTATTTTTGAACATAGGCACACTTATCACGAAAGACTATAAGCACCCCTCCTGCTGTAGGAAGGGCGCTCTATAGGGTTTAGTAAGAACGAGCGAACAAAACTCGGCGGGCACTTGGCTTGCCAGTCACCATATCGACACCAGGCTTGAGGTCCTCAGGATCTTGTGCCTCGAATGGGATGCAGCGGATGGTAGCCTTGGTCTCGGCCTTGATGCGCTCTTCGGTCTCAACGGTGCCATCCCAGTGGCAGAGCAGGAAGCCGCCCTTCTCGATCTCGACCTTGAACTGCTCCCAGGTATCGACACGACGGATATAACCATCGCGCATCTTGCGAGCCTTCTGGAGCAGATTGTCCTGAATCTCGTCGAGCAACTTGGCAACGAGTTCGGCAATACCGTCCTGAGAGACAGTCTCCTTCTCGAGCGTATCTCGACGCATCAGTTCGACGGTGTTGCTCTCCAAGTCGCGAGGACCAACGGCCAAACGGACAGGGATACCCTTCAACTCATATTCGGAGAACTTCCAACCTGGTTTCTTGTTGTCGGCATCGTCATACTTGACGCTGATGCCCTTAGCCTTCATGGCGTCAATCCATGGCTGGACGCGCTCGGAGATGGCAGCCAGTTCCTCAGGCTTCTTGTAGATAGGCACAATGACCACTTGGATAGGAGCCAACTTAGGAGGCAACACCAAACCGTTGTCATCAGAGTGAGTCATGATGAGGGCACCCATCAGACGGGTAGAAACACCCCAAGAGGTGGCCCAGACATACTCCTGCTTGTTGTCCTTGTTGGTGAAGGTGACGTCGAATGCCTTGGCGAAATTCTGACCCAAGAAGTGGCTGGTACCAGCCTGCAGGGCCTTGCCATCCTGCATCATAGCCTCGATGGTGAAGGTATCGAGAGCTCCGGCGAAACGCTCGTTAGGGCTCTTAGGACCCTTGATGACAGGGACAGCCATCCACTTCTCAGCAAAGTCGCCATAGAGGTTGATCATCTGCATGGCACGCTGAGCAGCCTCCTCCTTGGTGGCATGGGCGGTGTGACCCTCCTGCCAGAGGAACTCAGAGGTGCGGAGGAACATACGGGTACGCATCTCCCAACGCATTACGTTGCACCACTGGTTGCAGAGAATAGGCAAATCGCGGTGAGAGGTAATCCAGTTCTTGTAGGTGGCCCAGATGATGGTCTCGGAAGTTGGGCGGACGATGAGCTCCTCCTCCAACTTAGCCTCAGGATCGACAACGACACCAGCGCCATTTGGGTCATTCTTCAAGCGATAGTGGGTGACGACGGCACACTCCTTAGCAAAACCCTCGACATGCTCAGCCTCGCGGCAAAGGTATGACTTAGGGATGAGCAATGGGAAATTACCATACAACCACGTACGGCAGCTTGTTCTGCCAAATCTGCGTTTACGACCAAGTCATTGTACCACTTGGAGTAATCCTCCGAGCGCTTGGTCATCTTGCTTAATTCTTTTGCCATATTCTATTTTTTATTTGTTTTTTATTTTCAATTTTTGAATGGAGATAAAGAAGTACAAAAAGTTTCCGTGTCCGGAAGGACGCTGAGAAGTTAAAGACAAATGATTTCCAGACCCCTTTTCTATTTTCATGAGGAAAACGTTATTTGTAATCAGTAATTAGTAATTGATTCAAACGTCTTTATCTCCTTTATCTTCTTTAACTACCTTAACTTCCACCCTTAGATCAACTTATTCTTCTTGGCCAATTTCACCATCGAACGGTTAGGCACCAGATAAAGAGCCACGCGACGATTTACCTCGCGCTCCTCCATGTTGCGGTTCTCGTTCAACGGCACCTTGTTACCCATGCCATAGCACAACACCTTGGACGAAACGCCTTGCTTCTGCAACCATTCGCGCACCGAATAGGCACGGTTGAGCGTCATGAAATCCAGATAGTTCTGACTGCCATTGTCGTCACTATAGCATGCAATAATGACCGTTGCTACCGCCTCCTGACCACGTAGGAATCGGAGGAAAGGACGAAGCATCCCATCCGCTTGGCGTTGTAATGCGGAATTATTATCGACAAACAAGTACCGACTGGGGATGGTTACCTTGAGCACCGACTCGCCGGTACCACATTGAACAATCTCGTACTTGTCGGTCTTCAATCGGTCATATTGATTCTTCCAGTACTGCTGAATCTGGGACATCACCTTGTAGGAACTGCTCAGATGAAGCTGCTCACCGAACAATCCCTGCTCATAGGACGACAACCGTTCGTACTGCTGGGCATAGGAAAATGCCGCTATACAGAAGCAGATAATCCAACTCGGCCTCTACTACCCAGCGAATAGACTCTGGATCGGTATCAAACTTACATTCCTTATCTTTCTTGCATGCGTTGGAAACGTAGGCAACCAAGTCCTCAACGTCGATGTTGATTTCCTCGTCATCGTCGCAATCCAACCAACCGTTGCGCTCGTAATACTCGACTACAATATCGGTAATCAGGAGGACATCATCGTCGGTATATTTACCCTTCACCTCCTGAGGAAGGTGCTCCTGAATGAACTTCACAGCTTCGGCGTCATCATAGACGCTCTTCTCTATATTATCTGCCATAATTATTGATTATCTGAATGTTATTTTATAAAATGGAATTTCTCTCTTTAGGCACAATGATGCGCAACCCCGCAGGATGCATCGTGACATCCAACGGTTGAGGCAACAACATCGGTTCACCATCCACATGGCTATATCCAATGTTGTCGCACAGGATGCGCAAGTGCTTGCTCTCTATGCTACGGACATGTTCGTTCCTGTCGAACTGTCGGCTCATCAACTGCACAGCCATCATGGGCGCCTCAATGTAGAGGAAAGGCTTCACGATGGAGATGCTGAACAAACCATCCTGCTGGCTGGCATGTGGCGCAATATAGGCCTTGTTCCCCCATTGAGCAGCATTACCGACGGTGATAAGAAAGGCTTTCTGATGGAAAACCTCCTCATCCGTCATGATGGTATATTCCTTGGGCACATACGTAGCGGACATCTCGGCGATGGCTCGCAGATAGGTGAAAGGACCTCGCTTGATAGGCCCGACATTGCGTCGTCCCATCTCGGCGAACCTCTGCCCCACCTCGGCATCGAACCCCGTTCCTGCCGTTGTGAAAAAGATGTGACCGTTCATATCTCCGTAATCGATCAGTTCGCTATATCCCTCCCTGATCAATTCGAAAGCCTGCACAGTATCTAAAGGAATCTCGGCATGCCGAGCCAATCCGTTACCCGACCCCATAGGGACGATACCGAATTTGACCGACGTATCGGCGATGAGCGCCTTACCGACTTCGTTCACCGTACCATCGCCACCCACGGCGACTATCGTATCCGCCCCATCAGCAATACCTTGTGCAGCAAGTTTTTGTGCATGGCCGGAATACTCTGTATAGCACAAATCGACGCAATAATCTCTGGCAGAAAAAACTTTGCGGGTTATTGCGGCAATATCGGCTTTGGAACGACCTCCTGAAATAGGGTTGATTATGACTACTATCTTCCTCATATCTCTAAAAGTGCCGCAAAGTTAACGTTTTTTTCTCAAAAAAAAAGACTATTTAATTTTTTTCTATTGCTTTTTACAATAATTTTGAAAAAAACGCTATCTTTGCAGCCTAATTATTTCAAAACAATGTCTCTCTTACAAGAAAAACTAACTTCTTATCAACTTCCACAAGAACTTAAATCGAAAGACTTATACCCCTATTTCAGACAGATTGAATCGGATCAAGATACAGTCGTCACCATCCACGGAAAGAAAGTCCTGATGTTCGGCTCCAATGCCTACACGGGGTTGACCAACCATCCCAAGGTCAAGGAAGCCGCCATCGAGATGACCCGGAAATACGGAACAGGGTGCGCCGGAAGTCGGTTCTTGAACGGCACTTTGGACATTCATGAACAGTTGGAGCAACGTCTGGCTCGCTTTGTCGGCAAGGAGGATTGCCTGGTATTCAGCACGGGATTCTTCGCCAACCTCGGCACGGTCGGATGCCTTACGGGGCGACAGGACTTCATCCTGTACGACGAACTGGCTCACGCCTCCATCATCGAGGGTATCAAGGCAAGCCACAGCACCCACCTCAAGTTCCGCCACAACGACATGGAATCGCTGGAGCGCAAACTCCACAAGTGCGACAAGGACCGCATCAAACTCATCGTCGTCGATGGTGTCTATTCGATGGAGGGCGACATCTGCAAGTTGCCCGAAATCGTTGAATTGGCCAAGAAATACAATGCCAGCGTCATGGTGGACGAAGCGCATAGCATCGGCGTCTTCGGAGAGCAGGGCAAAGGCATTTGCAACCATTTCGGATTGACCGATCAGGTGGACATCATCATGGGCACCTTCTCCAAGAGTTTGGCATCCATCGGAGGATTCATTGCCACCGATGCCGTTACAGCCAATTACCTGCGTCACAATGCCCGCCCCTATATCTTCTCGGCTTCGGCTTCTCCTGCCGCCATCGGAGCTACCAACGCCGCGTTGGACATCATCGAGAGCGAACCCGAGCGTATCGAGAACCTTTGGAAAGTAACCGACCATGCCTTAGAGGGTTTCCGGCAGATGGGATGCGAGATAGGCCATACCGCCACCCCTATCATCCCACTCTTCATCCGCGACATGGAGAAGACGCTCCTGTCCACCCGCATGTTGATGGACGAAGGCATTTTCGTCAATCCTGTTCTTCCGCCAGGCGTTCCTCCCAACGACACCCTCATCCGCTTCTCCCTCATGGCAACCCACACCATCGAACAGGTGGACTTTGCTTTGGAGAAAATCGAGAAGACGTTCCGCGCCATCGGCGTCCTGTAGTAATCACCTTCGCATTCTATTAACTATTTACACCCTATAACTATGGAAATCTTTGTCAAAGTCATACGATGGATTTTCTATCTCCTTGCCATCGCTTGCGGCGTTTTCTTCGTCATGTACAAGTTCAGCGACCCCGTCAACGAGGATTACTTCCGCTATTTCATGTATTGCGGCTTTTCGGCCATCGGTTTGAGCCTCATCCGTTTTGTATTGAGGTTCATGTACTAATGCCAACAGGCCAGGAAAAGAAAAGTTCTGTAGCGGCAGAGCGTACGAAAAAAAGATGAGAACTCATTTCGAGTCCTCATCTTTTTTCTTATTCTTTCTTATTATTCTTCTTTTTTCTCTTCGATGCCAATCGTCGAGATACCTCGCGGCGTATCGACATATCGCTGGAATCGGTTCCACCAGCTTGTTTCTCCCTGACGAACGCCCGACATCCACTTGCGGAGTTTCAACGCGGTGCGAGAATTCTTCTTGTCCTGTCTATCCATATAGAAGTACAGCCCCCAAACGATAAAGGCGGCAAAAACAAATACGGTATAGAACTGGACATCGATGGAGCATTCTGCCTTATAGACGATGGCCCATACCAGGACGACGATGAAATCAAGAGAAATCTCGATGAAGGTCGTCAAACTATGGCTCCCCGAATACTTGAACAAGATATGATGCAGGTGAGTCTTATCGGCGCTGAACGGATTCTTACCTTGCAAAACGCGCATAGTCATGACGCGCAAGGTATCCATCACTGGAATGGAAAGGATAGCCAAAACCAAAGCAATAAGGCACATACCGCTATCCGTATAATCGCCCCATTTAGCCAAAGTATCGTGGCGCAAAACCTGCATCACGCACCAAGACATCAAAACACCCATCACCATCGTGCCGGCATCGCCGATGAACATCTTGGAGGTGCGACCGACCATATTGTGGACAATGAAGGGGCACAAGGCTGCTGCCATACTGAAGCACAACACAGCATCCGTAACATCTCCGCCGCGATACAAGGCCAAACCGAACATGGAGGCACAAGCCACGCAGAGGCCGCTCGACAAACCATTCACGCCATCAATCATGTTCATGGCATTGATGATGCCAACTCCTGCAAAGATGGTCAACGGCACGCCTATCCACCAGGAGAACTCTTCGATGCCCCACAGGCCATGCAAACTATCGACGCAACCGCCACCTCCGTAAATCATGGCAGCAATGCAGCTCACTTCCAAGAAGATACGGATGATTGGAGTAAGGCCAAGCAAATCGTCCAAGATACCCACATAGAGCATGATGCTCATGGCCACATAGATTGGAACCAAATGTTCGCAATTGAAGAAACAGCAGGTCACCAACGATGAGCAAAGAACGCCAAAGAATACGGCCATACCTCCCATGACAGGCACAGGAGTCTTTTGGAGCTTTCGTGCATTCGGATTATCTACCAGATTCTTATCTACCGACAGACGTAAAATCTTGAAGAATATCCATGACACAGACACCAAAGATATCAGGACAGGGAATAATACTTTGAGAAATTGATTGCTTAGAAGGAACATATTGTTGTAAATATACTCTTAACTTGGGCGCAAATATACTATTTTTTTCAATTCATACCAATTTTTGTGGCAAAATAATAGCAAATACGTCCAATTTTCTTAGTCGGAAAGGATTTTTTACTATATGGCCAAGGCATTCGACGACAGGTTCAAGACCATCTTCCCTGTCGTCGCCATGCACTTATCGGCTATTTTCGGATCTGCCCATCACCGACAATCACATACTTGTAGGTCGTGATTTCACGGAGCGCCATCGGACCACGGGCATGGAGTTTCTGGGTCGATATACCAATCTCGGCACCCAACCCGAACTGAGCGCCATCCGTCCACGATGTCGGCAGGTTCAGATAAACGCAGGCAGCATCAATCACTTGCGAGAAGAGCTGGCAGGTCGCTTCATTCTCGCTCACGATGCTTTCGCTATGATGGCTGGTGTGCGTCTGGACATAGTCGATGGCCTCCTCTACACTATCTACGGTGCGGATAGCCATCTTGTAATCCTGGAACTCCATGCCGAAATGCTCCTCTTTGGCATGTTCCAAGAGCGAAGAAGGATAGTGGCCCTGCAAAGCCGCAAAAGCCCGTTCGTCGGCAAAAATCCGCACCTGCTTGCTTGCCTCCGACGATTGGTACAAAGGGGCACAGATAGTAGGTAGGTCCTTCAACCTATCCTTGTGGACGACAACGCAATCCAAGGCATTACAAACCGATACACGACGCGTCTTGCCATTGCATACAATCCGAGCAGCCTTCTCGATGTCGGCCTCAGCATCGACGTAAGTATGACAGATGCCCGCACCCGTCTCGATGACCGGCACCTTGGCATTGTCGCGCACATAGTCAATCAGGCGACGACTACCACGAGGAATCACCAGATCGACCTTACCGACGGCATTCAGCATCTCGGTCGTAGCTTCGTGGTCGTTGGGGAGCAACGTGCAGAGGTTCTCGGGCAACTGAGCCTTCGCCAACACATCATGGATGATGCCGACCAAGGCGGCATTGCTCTCGGCGGCCTCCTTGCCACCCTTCAGCAACACGGCGCTTCCTGCCTTGAAACAGAGCGAGAAGACATCTATTGTCACGTTGGGGCGTGCTTCGTAGATGACGCCGATGACGCCGAAGGGCACGCTTATCTTCCGGATTGTCATGCCGTTGGGACGCACCGTCTCGCCCAATAGGATGCCCAATGGAGAGGGCAACGAGGCGACGTTCCGCGTATCGTTGGCAATACCGAGGATGCGATCTTCGTTCAACAACAGGCGGTCATAACGCGGGTCGCTGGCATCCATCCGACTCAAATCGATGGCGTTAGCAGCAACGATACGTTCGGTATTGGCCACCAAGGCATCGGCCAGACGGAGCAACACGTCGTTGACCTGTTCGGCACTCAGTTTCAGGAGCGTATAACTTGCTGTACGCGCCTCACACAATTGCTTTTCTATCATTTGAATTGATTATTTTCTGGAACATATTCAAAACCCGCATCACGCAACTTTCCGACCAGTTCCTCCTGGTCGTAACCCTCCTCGGCACAAAGGTCTTCGAGGGTATCGTATTGGTCGCGGAGTTTCATATTCACGATGCTCAAAAGCATGAATGGATCACTTACCATAACCATATTTATATGAAAGGATTGATTTGCAACTCTTGTCCGATGGTCGTTTGGGGGCCATGTCCTGGATAGACGACCGTTTCCTGGGGCAAGGGCAACAGCTTACATTGAATGCCCTCAATCAACCGTTCCCCGTTGCCGCCCATCTCCTCGCCGAAGTCCGAGCGTCCGATGCTCCCATAGAACAGGACATCGCCCGAAAAGAGCAGTTTCTCTTTAGGCAAATAGTAACAAAGACCGTGGAAGCTATGCCCGGAAATGTCCAATACCTGGATGGTTGTATCTCCGAAGGGAATCTCGTCCCCCTCCTTGATATTCTTCACGACGGGCGAGATAGTCGAGGGACAAGACAATCCGAACATCATGGCTTGATGCTGGGGGGACGGAAGTTTCTCGTAGTCCTCCAACGGTCCGCTCGGCATCAACCCAAACTTCTCCGCCAGATATCCGCTTCCCAACATGTGGTCCAGATGGCAATGCGTCAGGAGCAACAACGTAGGGGTCAATCCTCGTGCTTCCAACCAGTCTTTCATCTCGTCCCATTCTCGGAGGTGGCACATGCCAGGATCGATGACGACACATTGTTTCGTCACGGCATCGTACAATACATACGTATTTTCCTGAAACGGATTGAAGACAAAGCGTTGAACTTGCATAGAGGTGGGATGATTAGTTTCACAAGAGCAATAAGGGAGTTAATTTCATGGAGTTAAAGGGAGATAACGGGAGTTAACGGACAAATGCTGTAGGAAATCAACATTCTTTTCCTTTTTCTTAAGGGAAACGTAATTTGTAATTGATTCAATCGTCCTTTAACTCCCTGAGCGCAGCGATAACTCCTAATAACTCCCTTTTAACTCCTTTCTAGTAAGCAAGTTGGAAAACTTGCATTTATTTGAACGGAGTATATACGACATACTTCTCGGCAAAGAACTCGTCCTCGATCCAGGTGTTGACCGGTTCGACGACCGTTCCCTTGCAGATGGCAGGAGCCAACTCCTCTGCGAGGTCTCCGCCCTTGAGGCAAATCAAGCCGCGCTTGGTGCAACGCTTGGTCAACTTCAAGAGGTCGGGCAGATTCATCACGGCACGCGATACGGCAAAGTCGAACGACTCCTTCATCTCCTCAATGCCCGCATGGAACGTCTGCACGTTCTTGAGCCCGATGGCATCGGCAACGGCTTGTGCCACCTTGACCTTCTTCCCGATGCGGTCCACCAGATAGAAGTTCACCTCGGGATACATGATGGCCAACGGAATGCCCGGAAAACCGCCGCCACACCCCACATCGACCACCTTGATGCCGGGCTTCCAACCGCCCAGACGGTCATCGACAAAACGGGCAATGGCCAACGAGTGGACGACGTGGTGCAACTCCAGTTGGTCAATGTCTTTGCGCGAAACGACGTTTATCTTTGCATTCCAGTCTTCATACAGGGCCGGAAGCGCAGCGAACTGCCTCTTTTGCTCATCGGACAGTTCTTTCATCAGGGAACTTATCACTTCTTGTTATAAAAAAACTTAAATATTGGCGCAAAGATAATCAATTTCGACTAATATTCGTTATCTTTGCTCAAAAAAATAGCAAATATGTTGAAGAAAGTATTGTTTGTTTCTCTATTTTTTCACATTTTCAACGCAACATTATTGTTTTCGCAAGATTACGACGAATGGATAAACCGTAGTTTCGACTATATCGACAAGGACAGCCTGCCCCAAGCCGAGGAGTGCCTCAAGAAAGCCATGCGCCTCGAACCCGCCAACCCGCGCAACGGCATGTTGTTTGTCAACCTCGGCACCCTGCAACGCCAGCAAGGTGAGTACAAGGAGGCCGAAACAAGTTACTCGTGTGCCATCGCCCTGTTGTCCGATGTACCGAAGATTCGCGTCAACCGAGCCGAACTCTATGCAGAGATGAGCAGATTTAACGAAGCCATCGACGACTATACCCTCCTACTCGAAACGGAGCCCCACAACGAAGATTGGCTCTATCGACGCGCCCTCTGTAAGTTGATGGCTGCCGACACTATCGGCGCCCAGGAGGACCTGCAATTCATCGACTCGTTCAACCCCAAGAGCGCCAAGTCGCGTCTGGGCATGGCGGTCATCTACAAGGCGCAGGGTCAATACTCGATGGCCGAGGAACTCTACAACGCGCTCCTCAAGGCCAATCCCGAGAGCTGGAGCCTCCTGCGCGACCGAGCCGAGGTCTATTTTCTGAGCAACCGTTCGGGAGCCGCCCTGATGGACATCAACAAGGCCATCGAGAAGAATCCCCAAGACCCCATGTCGTACCTTCTGCGCGCCCAGATTCGCTTTCAGAAGGGCGATATCGAGTATGGCAAGCGCGACCTGAAAACAGCGGTCGAAAAGGGATTATCACCCGAAATTGTATCTCCTTTGATGCAAAAATACCCATAAATTCACCTTTTTTTGAATAAAGATTTGCTTTTTTGGGGTAAAAAATGTATCTTTGCGCGATTTTAGAAGTGAAAACGCACCGTTTTGTTTTTATACGACATGAAACCATTACACCTCTACATAGAGTATTTGCTCAAGACCCGTCACTATGCATTCGTGCCGGGTTTAGGTGGTTTCATGTATCAGGAGATAGCCTCCTCCGTCATGCGTGACGGACAGATAGCCCCTCCTTTCCGACTCCTCAAGTTCAACCGATTCATGGATCATGACGACGGCATGTTGGCCAATGTTGTCATGAAAGCCGAAGGCGTGACCTACGACGAGGCAACCCTCGCCATCCGTTTTGCCGTGTCCGACCTGTTGAAGAAGGTGCAGCAAGAGGGTCGCTATCCGTTGGGGCACATCGGACATATCTTCTTCGACGACGAGTGCCATATCTCCTTCATCGCTGCCGACCAGACCTCGAACGACCCCCTCTATTTCGGCTTCGGCCGCATCCAGCCACGTCGTTGGCAAGAGGTGGAGCGCGAACGGGCAGCTGCCCAGGCACCCCGCAAGGGCGATGCCGGCAAGCAACCTGCCCCCGAGAAACCCAAGGTGGCTCCAAAGCCGACGTTCAAGGCGCATGACGGTATTGTCGAGATGCCTACTCGCTGGCTGCGTCGTGCCGCTGTCATCCTCCTGGTCGTATCGTTCATCATCGCCAACATGATTCCGTGGAGCAACACCCACGAGGGCATGCACTTTGCCAACCTCGTCGATACGGGTTCCCTGCTCCGCCGATTGAATATCATCGAGTCGGCCACCGTTGCCGACCTAACCGACAGCACCTCCCTGGTGGCTGCAACCGACACCACTTCGGTAGTGACCGACACCATTTCCAACCAGGAGAAACGCGATTCCCTCCCCATCCTGGAGAAGGAGTTGAACGTTCCCCAGAAGTTGGAGCAGGCAAGCGTCCTGCCCAAGGCGACGCCCCAAGCCACCAAGGCGACTATCACCGCCTACTACCAACCCTCGCAGAAGGAATACCTACTGGTGGTGGCCAGTTGCACCTCCCAGAAAGAGGCCGAGCGTGCCATCCGTCGCTTGTCGCGCAAGGGTTTGACCGACCTCGAAGTCTATGAGAAGAACGGCCGTTACCGCGTCTTCATCCGTCAGTTCGATGTCAAGAAGGTGGCCGTCGAATATCTGGAGCAATTCCGCTCCACCACCCAGTTCAAGGATGCGTGGCTTCTGGTCGTGCGTCCGAACTCATCCCTCTCGTATAATAAAAAAATAGAAGATAATGACCAATTATCAATGGAATTGTCGCACATTAACCGACCAGCAGAAAGAGATCAAGGATGAGATAATTTCTGAACTGAAACTGAATCCCATCGTTGCTCAGCTACTGGTACAACGTGGGGTGACAAGTCCTTCCGAAGTACACGATTTCTTTCGACCACAACTTCACCAAGGCTTGCACGATCCATTCCTCATGAAGGATATGGACAAGGCAGTAGCACGTCTGAACGAAGCCATTGGCAATCGCGAAAAGATTTTGATTTATGGAGATTACGATGTAGACGGCACCTCGAGTGTCGCCCTTGTTTATCGTTTTCTCCGCACCTTTTATTCGGCGCTCGACTACTACATCCCCGACCGTTACGACGATGGTTACGGCATCTCGGAGAAGGGTGTTGACTATGCTGCCAGCGAGGGAATCAAGCTGATTATCGCCCTCGATTGCGGCATCAAGGCGCAGGACATGGTCAACTATGCCAAGCAGAAAGGCATCGACTTCATCATCTGCGACCACCACAAACCCGACGATATCCTCCCCGAAGCCGTGGCTGTGCTCGACCCCAAGCGCGTTGATGACGAATACCCCTATCCGCACCTCTCGGCTTGTGGCGTAGGCTTCAAGTTCATGCAGGCCTTTGCGCGCGACAATGGCATGAACGAGATGAGCATGCTCTATCCCCTGCTCGACCTCTGCGCCATCAGCATCGCTACGGACATCGTCCCCATCACGGGCGAGAACCGCTTGCTCTCCTACTACGGCTTGCGTCGCCTCAACGATGCCCCCTGTTGCGGATTGAAGGCCATCATCCAGCAATGTGGATTGGCCGACAAGGAGTTGACCAACTCCGACATCGTCTTCAAGATCGGTCCTCGCATCAACGCCGCTGGCCGAATGATGTGCGGCAAGGAGGCCGTCGATCTCCTTACATCCAAGGACGAGAAGACCGCCAAGATGGTGGCCGACAAGATTGCCGAATACAACGAGAGCCGCAAGGAACTGGACAAACGCGTCACCGAAGAGGCCTTCCAGATGGTCGATAAGATGGACATCAGCGACAAGAAATCCATCCTCGTCTATAACCCCTCGTGGCACAAGGGCGTCATCGGTATCGTGGCAAGCCGCCTCACCGAGCATTATTACCGCCCAGCCGTCGTCCTTACCACCGCCTGTGGCTTTGCTTCGGGTTCGGCACGCAGCATCCAGGGCTTCGACGTCTATAGCGCCATCGACAGTTGCCGCGACTTGGTCGAGAACTTTGGCGGACACACCTATGCCGCTGGTTTGACCTTGCCCGAAAGGAACATCCCCGAACTGACCCGTCGGTTCGAGACGTGGGTCGAGGACCACATCACCCTGGTGCAACAACAGAAACATCTGGACATCGACATGGAGGTCAAGTTCCGCGACGTCTCGCCCCGCCTCTACCGCAACCTCAAGGCGCTGGCACCCTTCGGTCCAGGCAACAGCAAACCACTCTTCGTCGCCCGTCGCATCAAGGACCAGGGCAACACCCGACTGGTGGGGCGCAACAATGAGCACATCCGTCTGGAGATGGTTGACCCCGAGAACAACTTCCAGCACAACGGCATCGCCTTCAACCTGGCCGACAAGTTCGACATCGTCAAGAGCGGCAAACCCTTCGACATCGTCTTCACCATCGAGGAGAACACCTACAACAGCAACAACATCCAGTTCCTGGTGAAGGACATCAAGGAGAGCGAGACCAACTCCATCGCTTCCGTCCTGGCGCAACTCATCCGTTCCAAGGACGATACCGTTACCATCGATTCCAGCTTAGGCGACTTGCATGAATAATTCAACGTCAGCCAGTTGGAAGGAGATAAAGAAGTACAAGAAGTTATCGCGTCCCGAGGGACGCTGAGAAGTTAAAGACAAATGAATGACTATAAGTCAATTGATAATTGACAATTGATAATTGATAGCCCCTTTGTTCTGTTAGTGCCGAAGGCCTTTAGCGTGCGAAGCACCTTTAGCGGCTCTCGAGCCTATTAGCATTTTTTCTATCGTCTTTATCTCCTTTATCTTCTTTATCTCCTTTAACTCCCTTAAAGTTGAGCTATGCGAAACGTTCATGAATAACAACATCCATGACATACTGAAGAAATACTGGGGCTACGATTCCTTCCGCCCATTGCAGGAGGATATTGTAGCCTCCGTTCTTTCTGGGCACGACACCCTGGGATTGCTCCCCACAGGCGGCGGCAAGAGCATCACGTTCCAGGTGCCGGGCTTGGCGCTCGGAGGTCTTACCCTGGTAGTGACGCCCCTCATCTCACTCATGAAGGATCAAGCCGACCACCTCATCGAACGGGGCATCAAGGCCGCCTTCATCAGCATGGGCATGACGCGCGAGGAGATCATGGAGACCTACAACAAAGTCATCGACCAGCACTACCACTTCCTCTATGTCTCACCCGAGCGCCTGCACACGCAGATGTTCAAGATGAAGCTCCCCTACCTGGACGTCCGTCTGCTGGTGGTCGATGAGGCTCATTGCATCTCGCAATGGGGCTACGACTTCCGTCCCTCCTACCTGCTCATCTCCAAGTTCCGGCAGGAGTTGCTGCAACTCTTCCCCGACCAGCATGTGCCCTGCATCGCCCTGACCGCCACCGCCACGCCAGCCGTCATCGACGACATCTGCAAGCAGCTCCATTTCCGTCGCGGCTATCAGGTCTTCAAGGCCTCGTTTGTCCGTCCCAACCTCACCTATACCGTTGTCCATACCGACGACATCTTCGCCGAGCTAAAGAACCTGCTCTCCCAGGGCGGTTCCTCCATCGTCTATGTCCGTTCGCGCAACAAGACCGAAGCCATAGCCGAGGCGTTGAACCAGGAGGGCGTTCCTGCCACTTTCTACCATGCCGGATTGAAACCCGAACAAAAGCAGGAACGGCAGGAGGCGTGGATGCGCGGCGATGTCAATACCATGGTGGCGACCAACGCCTTCGGTATGGGCATCGACAAACCCGATGTGCGCACCGTCGTCCACATCGAACTCCCCCCGTCGCCCGAGGAGTATTTCCAGGAGGCAGGACGCGCCGGTCGCGATGGCAAACCCGCCACGGCCTATCTGCTTGCCACCTTGGACGGACGCGCCAACCTCCTGAACAACATCAACGACAGCTACCCCGAACGCGAGTATATCCGCATGGTGTACGAGCGCCTCGCCTACTTCTTCCAGATTGAGCCCGGCATGGCCTATAACTGCACCTTCGAGTTCGACATCTACAAGTTCTGCGCCGCCTATCGTCTGCAAGCCACTCCAGTGTATAGTGCCCTGCGTCTGCTCACCATGGCAGGATACATCCACTTCAACGAGGAACCCGAGGCCTACTCGCGCATCATGTTCACCTGCAACAAGGAGCACCTCTACCATCTGGACCGCTTCGACAGCGATTGCCAGAAGGTCATCGTCGCCCTCCTGCGCAGCTATACAGGACTCTTTGCCGACTTCCAGCGCTTCAAGGAGGACAAGATTGCTGCCTACACCCATCTGGACAACGACACTGTCTATCAGAAACTCCTGCTCCTGAGCCGCGAACATGTGCTGCACTACATCCCCGTCAAGAAGATGTCCACCATCTTCTACGCCCGTCCGCGCCTCGACATCGACGAGGTCCTCATCCCCCACGTCATCTACGAGGACCGCAAGCAACGCGACATCGACCGCGCCAACGCCATCATCGACTATGCCTACCAGGACGACGAATGCCGCCTCAACAAACTCCTCCGCTACTTCGGCGAAGAACCCACCGACTCCTGCCACAAGTGTGATGTGTGCATGAGCAAGGAATGAGAACTCCCCCTGTACCCTTGAGGTGCATGGGGAGTTTGATAACCACCAAAAACGCACAATTTGATCTCTGGATTAAACCAGGGGGATATCAGAAAAACTTACCGCATACAAGATGATTGAACCTAATATGTAGCTGCAAATATTAACATATAGAGTCATTAAGAATATCTGCTTGCAGAAGTAGTACTTCCTCAAGAATAGATAGTTCACGAAGAACTCTATAATGACAGACAGGATGAAGGCAGCAAGATAGTAAACAACAAAGAATATGATTTGATTAGTAGTCGAAAATGTGACTTCGTGATCGCTGACCCACGGGAACCAGACTACAAGCCACCAACCGCCATTTAACAATAAAGACAACCAGATTCCCATGGCACCACTCACCACGTTGCTGGTCACTATTGCTCTTTTGTTAGGAGACGGAGCCTCTTTGTCTCGTTTTGGCAAAAACACATAACTCAAAGCGCACTCCAACGCAATGATAAATAACATAAATAGCCATCCATGAGGCATAAAGGCGAAAATGCCAAAGGAGACGTTCATAAATGGAACATGAACCATGAATATTGATTTTAAGATTGTTAATAGTACAAAAAATATTCTTGTTATTATCTGTTTTTTCGGTTATTGAAAATGTGACGCAAAGGTAATCATTCCGAGTGTATTAACTATCACTTTCAACGGTTTTTAACCAAATTTTAACGCATTTCAAGCATTTGGGACATTGTTTTGACTATAGACGACGCATGAAAAGGGGGCGCATGCTCACAGCCGAGAACGGCTGTGAGGGTGGGTAAAGGATGCTAAATGGATTGCAAAAACAAGAGAAATGGACAATAATGTAAAAAAATCGGGACAAATATTTCCGAAATACAGAATAATTGAGTAAATTTGGGCTGCTTTTTCGAAAAAAAACGTCGAGGAGGCAGCCCAAAATCTGATTCATGCAGGCATCTTGGGCAGAGATTTGGGCAAAACCAAAGAAAAACAGTTAATATCTATTTTCAAATACTTTATATTAAAAATGAATTACACAGCTGACATAAACGACCCCGCAACTGAATTAGACCAAATTTTGAGCGCTGCATCCAGATTCGACAGCCAGCGATTCCTCTATGCGCTAAGTTACAAACATTGGAACAAGAAACAAATGGAACGCATGAGCAAGGAGGTGGGCGAATATACCGTCAAACTGGAAAAAGAATATAACCGACTTGTTGAGTTCGCGCAGGTATTCAATAAAGAGTTCGCGACCGACGACAATAAATGCTACAATAGCGCGCTGGCCTTGCTTAAGAAACTCAGAAGTGGCATCAGCGAAACCAAGAAAATTTTTATGAAGTTCTGTCCAAGAGCTCGCAAAGACCGATTCTATCAGTCTGTTAAGGAAAGGCCAGCATCAGCATACGAATATTCGTACATAAGTAGAGAAACATATCAAATGGATATATTCCATTTCGAGGGATATCCCGCCTGTGTCAATGGGCTGTGCGATGAAATCGAGAAGTTCTTTCTGGTACTGATTCGATGCATGCAGCTATGCAAACAGGTACTGAGCGAAGAGCAGAAAATCAAAAACGACAACGCATATTGCAAGTACCTTCTTAAAGAGTTTAAGGAAAAAGTATTGAGCGAAATATCCGGCATAACCATGATTTTTTCGCGCGATTCTGAGTACTTGACAGAAGAAAAGAACCAAGCAATAGCCAGTCGCAATCATTACGACAACGATGATGCATGGGCTCCTGTTGGGTTTCACAATTACTCTAAAAAAGAGGTCAAATTGCTTATCATCAAACAGGTGCTGGACACTGAGGAAGGAAGCGACCTGACAAGAATGGAGAGACTCCTATTTGGCGATGACGAGCAGACGGTACACAAGTGGAGCGTCATAATCAATGTGCTCCCCACTACACTCACCGCCATACTTTCGGCACTTACGGGAACGGGAAGCCCACTACTCTAAGCACCATAAGGTGCGCTAAATGTGCCCAAGGGCACGCTAATGGCACCCAAGGGGTGCACTAATGGTTCGCTTTCAGCAGACATTTTCTCGCCATAACATAAAACAAGTTTTCTGTCTATGGCTTAACGAAAATGGTTCGCTTCGCTCACGCTAACAGCGAGCACAAACAAAAGACCCCACACTTCGGAAATACTCCAGAGTGTGGGGATTATTATCTTACTACCTCCGACAATTGAACTTAATGATAGTAACAACGGAAAATAACTTCGTACGAAAACGATAACGAAAAACTCCTTGCACTCTCAATTAATATTTTAACCACGGAAATCACGAAATTACACGAAAGTAATGTAGAGCAAACCAGTCCTTCGTCCCTTGTACTTTGTCCTTACCTACGCTCCTTTACACTCACTTAAAACTCTGTGAGATTTTTAACCACGGAAAACGCGGAAATACACGGAATAATTTACTCATTTCCACTCTATTACACTCTGCGAGAGTTATCTTGTGCGGGCTTGAGCTGTCGTCCCTGTCACTTCACTTTCACCTTGCCCCTCGGCTAAAGCCTCGTCTTCTCGCAGAGGATTATCAATCCTCACTTAATGCTGCGAGGACCCTTTCAATTCCCTTTCTTTGTAATTTCTCCATCAATTAAACTCAATTAGAACTTAATACTGGAGGTCGCGAGAGCCATGCAACTCAATTGGAGAACTCAATAGAACTTAATGGGTTGCAAAGGGACACAACGATGGCTTTAGCGCCAAAGGCTATTAGCGTGAACGAAGTGAACCTTTAGCGGCTTGAAGAGCCCATTAGCGCGTAGCTTTAGCGCCGAAGGCCATTAGCGTGAACGAAGTGAACCTTTAGCAGCTTGAAGAGCCCATTAGCGCGTAGCTTTAGCGCCGAAGGCCATTAGTATGCGAAGCACCTTTAGCGGCTCGAAGAGCCCATTAGCCTTTGTACTTCACTTCAGAACCGCCACTTCAACGCCAAGGTAGGGTTGATGAAGAAGGTCTGGTCGTCGATGGTGTTATAGACGAAGTTGTTCGACACTTCGACCTCGGTACCGAGGCTCAGATGGTCGTGGAAGTTGTACCACAACTGAGGTTCGGCCAGGAAGACGAGTTGACCGTGATGGAAAGCCTTCTCGCCGCGCCACAGGTCGGCAAAGCCGCTGAAGGTCAAAGCCTTGTCGCAGAAGGTGGTGCTCCACACGCCCGTCAGCTGGAACGAGTGGTAGGCGCTGGTGTAGGCATAGCTGCGGAAGAGGCGCTTGTACATCAACTGGACGCTGTAGGTGGTCGAGAAATCATCGTTGTGACCGTTCCAGGCGCCACCCAACAGGGCCGACTGCTGGAAGCTGCCTCCGCCCTGGCTCAAACCGCCGTTGTACTCCACATGGGCGGCAAAGCCCTGCTGTCCGATGCGGAACTCGCGGCTCACCTCGGTATAGGCCGACTCGGTGAACTTGCGGCTGAAATCGACATCGACGAAGTAGAACCAACTGCCCCACTGGTCGGCGGCAAATTTCTCGTAGGTCAACGTCACCTTGGGTCGTGTGGGCTCGTTGTCGGAATAGAGGTTCCGACCAAAGTCGTAATGCAACTGTAAGTTCTGGGCAAATGCCGACACACTCATGGCTGCTGCCATGCAAAAGAGAAATAAACTCTTCATAGGTTTCAGGATTTTTTGAAAAAAAAATAATAAATATTAAATAGTAAATAATAACTCAAAGACGTTTGGAAAACCATAGCAAACATCTTTAGTTGTTGAATTAACCACGAAAAACACGAAAGACACGAAGGACAAAGTCCTAATTACGAATTACAAATTACTAATTACATGCTTCCGTTTCTATCCGTTGAATCCGTTCAATCCGCGGTCTAAACTTCGCGGTAATGAAGAGATCCTTCGCGTTGCTCTGGATGACATTGTGGGCACAAGACACAAAGTCCTAATTACGAATTACAAATTACTAATTACATGCATCCGTTTCTATCCGTTCAATCCGTTCAATCCGCGTTCTAAACTTCGCGGTAATCAGGATGACATTGTGGGCACAAGGCACAAAGTCCTAATTACGAATTACAAATTACTAATTACATGCATCCGTTTCCATCCGTTGAATCCGTTTAATCCGCGTTCTAAACTTCGCGGTAATGAAGAGATCCTTCGCGTTGCTCAGGTCCTCGCAGCGTTAGGGAGGGTTGATAACCCTCCGCGAGAAGACTAAGCTTTAGCTGAGAGTAAACAAGCGCACAAGGCACAAAGTCCTAATTACGAATTACAAATTACGAATTACAAGCATCCGTTTCCATCCGTTGAATCCGTTCAATCCGCGTTCTAAACTTCGCACAAAGACGGAGCCCTTGCCCTCCAGCAACATTCGTCCCTGTCACTTCATTTTCACTTCTATGTCACTTCTCTTAAAAGCCCTTATCACGCCCCTTATTCTGCCAGCCTTACCTGCAAGTGGGTGTGATAGCGATTGCCCTGGATGCCGTGCTCGAAGGTGTAGGCATCGTGGTAGAGCAGGGAGAGGCGCTTCTGCAAGACCTTCATGCCGATGCCCTTGCGACGGACGGAGTTGGGGGTGATGGGCTGCGGCTCCTCCTTCCGGTCGGGCAGGTTGTTGCTGCTCTCGTAGGTGAGCACACCGTCCCGAATCTCGATGCTCAACTGGACGGCTCCCTCCTGGTTCAGGTCGCCACAATGCTTGAAGCAGTTCTCCATGAGCGGAAGGAGCAGCAACGGCGCAATCATGCTCTGCGGATTGTCGATGCTGGTGCGGAAGACGAGCGACTCGGGCAACGGCATACGGAGTCGTTGCAACTCGACCAAGAGCCCCAGATGCTTCACCTCCTCCTCGACCGACACTTGCTCCTGCTTGGTGCTGTAGGTGATGTAACGCATCAATCCGCTGAGGTTGTTGATGGCCAACGAGGCTTTCTCGGGGTCTAACCAAAGGAGGGCGTCGATGTTGTTCAACGTGTTGTAGAGGAAATGGGGGTTCAACTGACTCCGCAACATCATGTTCTCGCTCTGGCTCTGCAACAACTTGACCTCCGCCAAGTCCTCGCCATTGACGATGCCCAGGAACGCCAACCCCGCCAGGAAGAGTATCAGCAACATCATCAGGAAATCCATCTCCACCCACCAGAACAACGAGGCTACCGCCAACACGATGACCCAACACTTCATGTAGAGGTAGAACAACCGCTTGCCGGTATAGACCTTCTGCACCACAAAACTGTCGTCATGCCAGGTCTTGTAGCGCACCCACCAATTGACTATCCAGACAACTGCCAGGAACAAGCCAAGAAGGAGGAAGAGATAGATGAAGAAGGAAGGAAGAGAAAGCACGTTTGCGTACAAATTACTAATTACGAATTACAAATTACCAAGTACTAAGTACTAATTACAAATTACTAATTACAAATTACCGACTAATTACTAATTACCGATTAATTACTAAGTACTAATTACAAATTACTAATTACCGACTAATTACCGATTACGATGGAATTTGTCAATTATCAATTGTCAATTATCAATTGGCTTGACGGACTATTGTCTTCTGACAATGGGAGTCAAGCTTT
>CACYQQ010000023.1 GCA_902776605.1 uncultured Bacteroidales bacterium
TGGTACGGCCCCGACGGCGAACAGGTCTGCGTCGGCCCCGGCGAGACCGCCCCCGAGGGCTACGTCCAGGACCCCGACGTCCTCGACACGTGGTTCTCCTCGGCCCTGTGGCCCTTCTCCACGCTCGGCTGGCCCGAGGCCACCCCCGCGCTCGAGAAGTTCTACCCCACCGCCACGCTCATCACCGGCTGGGACATCCTGCCGTTCTGGGTGGTCCGGATTCCGAAACGGGCAGTTGGTTCAAAGAACTCACAGTTGTTATTGATGAAGATGTTGACTCTACCCTCCATTCCTGTATAACTGATCTTGTCCTTGCCCATATACTTCACGTCGTTCAAAATGATGTTGGCATTGCCTTGAATACTTGCGTAATCCGACGAGGAATTGGCAACAATGGAAGTGACCGTTCCACCCAACATGGTCAGGGCTGCATTGCCTTGCACAACGTTATTCTTTCCGCCTCCGGCCAGAATGATTTTGCCCACATGACCGCCCTCCATCCTGATTTTGACTGCTTTACAAGTCTGGTCTTTACCATTCACGCCGCCATAGATAGTGCAGTAACGCCAATCCAGACCGAGCTCTTCAATCTCGACGCGGTATTTTTCGTCGGTGGAAAAATTGCCGCCGTCATCGTTTACATATACCTGTGTCTTGCCCTCTTCGTCGCGGACAATCAAGGTGTTATATCCTTCGCAAAACAGTTGAAACTCGGCACCGCTGGAGCGGTTGATGCTCTTGGGCAACTTGACGTTGGCCGAAACCGAGGTAGTGACTTTGAGACGTGCAAATGCGTCTGTTCCAGGCAGCAGCATCACTACCGCCAGGGTCATGGTCAACAGCAGGGAACATCCATACTGCCAGTGTCTTTGGATTTGATTCATATAGTTGATTGTTGAAAATATATACTTACGTATTTAAGTAGTTAATGGGAGTTATCTGGAGTTATCGCTTCGCTCATGTAGTTAACGGACGTTACAAATGGAAATCAAAAGAGTTCTTGACTGCTGCAACATTCGTCTGTTAACTCCACAGGCTGTTAACTTCTGCTAACCCCTGTTAACTCCAAGAAATAACCTTCCTTATTTAGTAGTTAATGGGAGTTATCTGGAGTTATCGCTTCGCTCATGTAGTTAACGGACGTTACAGGACGTTACAAATGGGAATCGAAAGAGTTCTTGACTGCTGCAACATTCGTCTGTTAACTCCACAGCCATAGGCTGTTAACTTCTGCTAACTCCTGTTAACTCCTTTCAAACTTGCAAAACTTGCCCTATTTCTCCACTTCGCCTATCATCTTCTTGTGGAAGGGATAGACTGCTACGCTCTTGGCCAATTCAAGGGTCTTCTGGAACTTACCCTTATTGCCCGATGCCCAGTGCACCTCGGCCAGGAGGAGGTAGTAGCGACAGAGGTTGTCGGCATCCCAGGCATCCTGCGACTCGGCGTAGGCCGCTTTCGCCAGCTCGATGAGCTGATTGCATTGCTTCACCGCCTCCTTGTACTGACCTCGGGCCAGACAGTAGCGAGCCCGATAGTCGGGCTGCAGATAAGGCACCAGACCACTGCCCTCTTCGTCGGCGGCAATCACTTCGAGCCACTTCTTGGCCAACGCCTCCGACTCTGCCACGCGGCCCATCTGCAACATCACGCGCGCCTCGTAATAGTGATACAGCGCCTCCTTGAGGTTGGTGACGGCATTGCGGCTCTGGACGGTACGGGCGAAGACTTTCCTCGCCGCTTCGCTCTGCATGATGCTGTCGGCCAAGGCATATTGCTGCCCTGCCACCAGCACCTCCATCAGACTATAATATTGAACGATAAGCGTCTCATAGACCTGACGCGAACCCGACATCTTGACATGCTGGTCCATAAGTTTGGCGGCATGGCGGACGGACTGCCAAGCCTCCTGCTCCCGCCCCTCGTTCATCAACGTATAGCACACATTCAAGTAGCCGTCCACGATGGTCGGTTCGGTCGGGGCTTTCTTCTCGTAGGTGGGGTTCAACGTCAAGGTCTGACGCGCACACCAGAGGGCACTTTCGCTGTCGCCCATCGTGGAATAATAGTCTGTCATGATTGCAAGCACACTGAGGTAGTCATACAGACTCTCGGTCAAAAGGGTGTCGGGCGCCCACAACTGCATCATCCTGTCGGCAATAGGTTGGCAAGCTGCCATGTCGCCCTGATCGAAGTAATAACGCAACTGGAAATCGCTCCAAGAGGGCAATGCACGCGATGCCACCTGGGGAATACTGCTGATATATGGTGTCAAGACGCTGTCGGCACCTTGTGCATAGCGCAAGGACTGTTCGGCTTTCCCACTCAGCGAATAGAGGTGCGCCAGGTCGATATACAACATGCCACGCAGGAAGAGGTCTTTCTCCACCTCGATGCCATCGCGCAACAGGCGGGCGGCCTCCTCTTCCTCACCCAAGTTTCGCAGCGAGCGGCTGTAGTCGCGACGCGCCGAGGTGTAGGTGGTGTCGGCGAGGAAAGTCTCCCGATAGATACGGTGCGCCTTCATGTAGTTCTCTTCGCCGCCTGCCATGAGGAGCAACGTGA
Organism: uncultured Bacteroidales bacterium; assembly: GCA_902776605.1. Taxonomy (GTDB): domain Bacteria; phylum Bacteroidota; class Bacteroidia; order Bacteroidales; family UBA3663; genus Liminaster. The sequence continues at coordinate 2,566 of CACYQQ010000023.1, forward strand.
CCTGTCGGCCAATGCTCTGACGCAGACGCGCTATCTCCTGCTCCTTCTTCCGCGCTGCCTCGTCCAACTGAGTGCGCACGGCGGTAAGTTGCTCAATATCACTTCGATTCTGCTTCAGTCGCTCCTGCAGGTGCTGGTCCTCGTATATCTGGAGAGCCTCCTCGAACTTACCCTGTTGCACCAGCTCGACGATGCGCTGTTCGTCCTGGTCCAAGTCGCTCAGGTCGATGCGGGCGAACTTGTCGATGTAGGTCTCCAACTTCGAGAGTTTCTCCTCATATTCCTCCTCGAGTGCGTTCATCCGGGCATTGTATTGCTCCTCGGCCAACTTCCCCTCGCGGCGCAGGCGCTCCAGTTCCTTTTCGTTCAACTGGAGTCGCTGTTCATAGCGGCGCGATGCCACCGTGCGATAGTCGTCGCGCAGTTTCTGCAACACAGCACGGGGCGCCATCACAATGCGCACCAAGGCAGGATCGTCCACCGCCGGGACACCTTCGCCCGCCCACAACGCCACGCGCTGCACCTCCAGCGCCTCGGTGTTCATCACCTCATAGCCCGACAGTTCCACACGGCGGAACTGGATAGCGTCGCCGGCATGGAGCGTACGGAAATGGAGTTCGAATCGGCCATCCGCACCACTCTGAGTCACGCCAGCATTGCTTGCCGCCACGATGACGTGGGGCAATGCCGTCTTGGGTTGCTTGCCTTGATATTCCTCCACCAAACCATATTGTGTCGTCTGCGCCCAGGCGTAAGGAAACGCCAGGCACAGGGCTGCTATCAAAAGTAGTCGGTACACCTTCATAAATAATCAATTGAATTTCAAATAGAAAACTCCGCAAAACATCCCAAAGTGCGTCCCACAGACTTCTCACCCCTCATCGCTCGGCCAAAAGGTCTTGACCCTCTGTCCGGCACTCGATTGGGGGGAGTTAATTGTAGTTATCAGGAGTTACCGCTTCGCTCGTGTAGTTAACGGACGTTACCTCTGCGGGTCTAAAAAACTCCCGACATCGAAAGCATTCGTCTGTTAACTACCGTTATTTACCGTCCCTCAGCTAAAGCTTCGTCTTCTCGCTGAACGATTATCAATCGTTCTATTCGCTGCGAGGACCATGAAATTAACTCCCTCATCGCACTTGCGAAAGTTAAGTTATTACACGCTATAGAAAGTTATTCCCAAAGTCGCCAATTGCAAATGTCCGTCGTTTCTCATGCCAAAGTATAAAACTTTCGGGAACAAAGATATAGATTTTTGGCTGAAATCAACAAAAAAATCTCCGTTTTTTACATCCTCCCCCCTATAAAAAGTGAACAATTCCTCCTTTTTTTCATTTTTATAGATAATTTTTCGTCCTTTTTTGTATCTAACTGACCCAAAATGATAATGCTAACCGATTGAAAGTAAATGAATAAATATACAACTGCTCTTCTTTCAATTATGTACATTTTGACACAATACCACCTTCTTCGGCTATTAAAACCTGCCCGTCGCTCCGCTTTGTACCCCCGCTGCCGTACCGTAGTTGCGTTCTTTTTCCGTTCTTTTTGCTTTCTTTTTTGGTTCTTTTTCGTTCTTTCCAAAGAAGGAGTCCAGAAAGCAACCTCGCCGAAGCCTTCCCGAAACATGACCGAAGGTGCGGTAAGACGAGGGACTGATTAGTGAATATCATATCCTTTTTCCTCCATTAACCGGTCATTCCCGAAATAGCCGATAGTCGGCAGGGCAACATGACAACAAAAAAATAAAGAAATGAGCTATTTCTTTCCCGTTAAAATTTGGAGATTTCCGAAAAATGTTGTACATTTGCACACGAAAACCTAAAATAGGGACAAAAGCACGATATATAAACAAAATTACCATGCTAAATTTCAGAAATTGCATTAAAATGTACCGAAAGTTTAACTGGTTTGTTATACTTTCTCCTTTGGTTTTCTTTTCATGTTCACGGAGCCAACACATGGAAAGTCAGCCACTATTGTATGATTTAATTTCGCAATATAACGATTCTATAAATAAGATAAAGCCATCTAAATATTTTAAGAAAGGGGCACCTACTTATTATAATGTATCAATCCATATTATAGAGAACGATACCTTGATAATGATTGATGGCGAATCATTTGAACACTATTGGAATTTCCTTCCACCACCACCTCCCCCTCCTGTTGATCCTATTGAAGAGGAGAAATATAGGAATATTCGAGATGCAAGACATTATGGACCAATATTGCTAAATAATGACACAGTAACTATATATGACGTTAATTATATAAGTGAAGAGTTTATCAATCGGTTCCTCGGAAAGAATACAATGCCATCAGACTCTCTTTATATAAAACATATAAAAAATTTTGGGAGTGAATGTCATGATGACCGGACGAGCCGACCATTATATTATCAAATTAAAAACAACAAAATTGTACCGAAATAATCTCGCTCTAACTCGATTCTAGAGATTCAATTTTGAGTAATCAGAGTAAATTGATGCTTATATTTGCAGCATCGATGAGTTGCAGAATAGGAACAACTCATCGATGCTATAAATTTCGAAATAGACATACCTTTAATCACTTTATAATATAAAACTAAGATGAATCTAAAATCAATACTCTCCATCCTGCTCTTCTATGTCGTAGTGGCAGGAGAAGCACGGAACGAATCTGATGCAATACTTGACATGTCTTTTGAAAAAGCTAAAGTTATTTTTCCAGCCATGTTGTCGGAGCGAGCCTCTATGGAGGCCGATGGAACTCCAACATACGACTTCTGCGAAGTCAACGAAGACGGTATTATGCTGTTTTACAACTATGTAGAGCAATATTATTGCGAATTGGTGGCGGGACCTGATAAATATACAGGCATAGTAAGAGTTCCTTCTTATGTAGGAGAAGAGCATCTCCCTGTTGTCGGCGTGGGTGTCTATGCCTTTAGTCAATGCAGTGGTCTAACTGAAGTATATCTTCCGAATACCATGTTGTATCTAGAGGCGGTCTCATTCTATAGTAGTCAAGATTTGCAGAAAGTGAATGTAGGTAACCACTTGATGGCTATAGGAGGAAATGCTTTCGAAGGTTGTAAGGAATTGTCATCCATCAACATACCCCAATCTTTGGAGTATGTAGGCTATGAAGCATTCATGCATTGTGACAAAATTGCCTCGCCTCTTTACAACGAAAAATATTTTTTCTATTATCCGATGGATGGGTCGGAAGGACAATCTTATTCGATACCAAGTGGCATAGAGGTAATCGGTGAAGGCGCGTTTATCTTCACAGACTTGAAAGAGGTAGTGATTCCCAATACAGTGAAGACCATTTCTGCCTTTGCATTTGACGGAAGCGACATCGAAAAAGTGAATATACCTAATTCTGTGGAAACTATTGGCTATAAAGCTTTCGGCCAGACACGCATAAAAGAGATAACTGTACCATCTTCGGTGAAAAACTTTGGCAAAAGGGTATTCGGTACGGCATGGAATCTTAAGAAAGTAGTCCTTGAAAATCCCTTAGACAGTATTCCAGACGCAACATTCAACAACTGTTTTGATTTGTTGGAGGTAACGTATCCCGAAACTGTACACAAAATTGGAGATAGGGCATTTACGCATTGCGAATCGCTGACAAAATTGCCTGACTTGTCCAATATCGACACTCTAGGAGTTGAGGTTTTTGCCTACTGTTATGCATTGGAATCTATAACAATTCCGCCATCCATTACAAATATTCCCAACAACGCATTCCTTTACTGTTCTGGCGTCAAAAACGTGAACTTACCCAAAGGTCTGGAGAATATTGGCGAATATGCTTTTTATCATAATTCAAAATTGGAAAGCATTACAATTCCTTCAACTGTAAAAAGTATAGGAAACGCAGCTTTTGAATATTGCATGGGGCTAAAAATTATTAATTTGTCTAATGGGTTAGTTTCCATTGGTGAAAGGGCATTTTCGCAATTGTATGAGTTAGAGTCAATAACCTTGCCAGAAAGTGTTGATTACATTGGAAGCTTAGCCTTTTCCTATGGGCAAAAGTTAACGAATGTCTACGTGTATTGGCAAATTCCACTCCAACTGACTATGGACATTTTTGACAGCTACCAATATTCTTTAGGAATGACCTTACATGTACCTTCTGGAACAGCGGAACTCTATTCGTCTTCTCCAAGTTGGTCGGAATTCAAAAACATCGTAGAAGATGTCACAAGTATCAATTGCATTGATAATAATGGGAAAATGGCACACACTCCACGCCCTACTAAGAGGCTTGTAGATGGCAAAATCCTAATTGTCAGTGAGTCTATTACTACAATAGATGGCAAGAGTTTTTCAAAATAAGCACTGCTTTCGTGACTGGATCTTGAGTCAAAGGGCAAAGATTCATGGAACAGAACCATTCCCTTTCTTCTATAGAACCCAAGTAAGGTCTGGGCACAAAACTCATTTTCACTCTCTTACACTCATACAAGAGATTCAATTTTGAGCAATCAAAGTAAAAGGCACTACCCTTTACACTTAATAGTGGAAAAGAGTAGTGCTTATTGTATCAAGGAATTAAAGCAGCTTTACGATCTAATACTTGTCATAGTACAATTCCAACCGTAGCATTGTAGCGCTGTAGCAGATTACCCTTTCGTAAGGGAAAAAGTTGACTTTCCCTACGGATTTTTTGTCGCAACGGTGCAACGCAGCAACTCCAGACATTTTCTCTACAAAATCGCACCTTAGGTAGTCATTTTATCTTTTCGCCACTCTTCGGTCATCCTTCGGTGAGGTTATTATGTCCGTATTAAGAAAAATTTACTACTTTTCGAAAAAAAGTTGGAAAAAACTGCGAAAACCGCAAAGTTAATGTCGTATCTTTGCGCCGTGAATTCGGGTGCCTTAGGTTCTTAGGTTTTGAGGTCCTAAGGTTTTAAGGTAGCCGGAGTCACGGAAACACGTTCTTTGACATATTGATATTTATATAAGCATAGAGAGTCAGAGCCTAGTGCGCAAGGCGCTGATAGCCTGACGGTTGCTCTCGAAGGCAGCGTATTTATCGGCCTCCAGAAGGGCTTTCTTGACCTTGCCTTTATTGCCGGCGGAGAGGTGGATTTCGGCCAAGAGGAGGTAATAGCGACAGACGTTGTCGGCATCCCAGGCATCTTCGCTCTCCTTATAAATAGCGCGGCAGACGTCGATGGCCCTTTGGCATGACTTGGCTGCGGCGGCATATTGCTGCTGGGAGAGAGCCCAACGCGCTTCCCACTCGGGACGGAGGAAGGGGACAAAGGCGGCACCTTCGGCAGTCTCACCGAGGGTCTGCAAAGCCTGGATGGCTACCGATTCGGCCTCGGCAGCGCGACCGTTGTGCAAGAGCACCTGCGCCTCGTAGAATTGGTAGATACCTATATGGAGACGGTTAAGTTCGGAACTCTGGTCAATATGTTCCAAGACCTTACGCGCCTGGACGGACTGGATGATGCTATCGGCCAAAGCATATTCGCCCGCTGGGACGAGCGCCTCGATGAGCGGGAAATAGGCGGTGGAGGCCAACTCATAGAACGACTTGACGCCCGACTTGTCCAACCGCTCGCCTAACAATGCAACACTGCGACGTGCTGCCTGACAGGCCTCGACACGCAGTCCTTCGAGCAGGAACGTCGAACAAGCACTGGCACAGGCGAAACAGAGCGTGCTGTTCCAAGGGGAACGGCGTTCGATCACCTCGCCCAGACGGAGAGCTTCGCGAGCACACCAAAGGGACTGTTGGTTGTCGCCGACCCCCGAATAGTAATCGGTCAAGTCGGACAAGACTTGGATATAAGCATACAGACTATGCGTATTCAAGGTGTCGGGAGCCCATTCGCGGCGCAAACGCTCCACGACAGGTTGGCAGTCCTTATAGTCGTCGGAACGCATCCAGTAACGCAACATGAAAGCGCTCCAACCTGCCAAAGCGCGGCTGGAAACGGCATAGTTGCTGTCTTGGATGGGCGAGAGGATACTGTCGGCCAACTGAGCCTGGCGCATCGACTCGTCGTATTGTTCCAACTCCCAATAGGTCTGCATCAGGTCAAGCACCATCATGCCTCGACCATAAGGTTCGGACGCGGAGGCAATGCCGTTAAGCAGCAACGCAGTGAGCGACGGATATTCTCCGTAAGCGCGCAAAGACATCACCAGTTCACGTCGGGCCTCCCAGTTGGTGGTATCGGCCAAGAAGGTCTCCTGCAATATCTGATGCACCTTGCGGATATTCTCTTCGCCACCCGCCATGCGGAGCAAGGTGACCTGACGGTCGATGCTCTGGCGCAGACGTAGATTCTCCTGGGCCTTCTTGCGAGCGGCTTCGTCCAACTGATTGCGCATCGACGTAAGTTGCTGAATGTCTGCCTTATTCTGTTGAAGGCGTTCCTGAAGGTGCTGATTCTCGTAAATCTGCAGCGCCTCCTCGAACTTACCCTGTTGGACGAGTTCGATGACCTGTTGTTCCTCCTGGTCCAAGTCACTGAGGTCGATGCGGGCGAACTTGTCGATGTAGGTCTCCAGTTGGGAGAGTTTCTCCTCGTACTCCTCCTCGAGGGCCGACATCCGTTCATTGTATTGCGCTTCGGCCAACTGACCCTGCTGACGGAGACGTTCGAGTTCCGCCTCGGAGACCTTGAGCTGTTGCTCGTAACGCTGCTGAGAGACAGCACGATAGCCCTCACGGAGACGACGAAGGGTCTCGCGCGGCGCCATGATGATGCGGAGAGGGGCTTCATCGTCCGATACTCCCTGCGAGCGCGCCACTCGTGCCACTTCGAGCGCCTCGGAGTTCATCACTTCGTAGCCACTGAGTTCGATGCGGCGGAACTGGATGGCATCGCCAGCATGAAGCGTTCGGAACTGAAGCGTGAAATGGCCATCAGCATCACTCTGCGTGCCGCTGGCGTTGGTGGCAGCAATATGAACATGGGGCAACGGAGTCTTGGGGTTGGCACCCTGATACTCCAACACTTGTCCACGCTGCACGGACTGACCCAAGGCAACCGAAGCGGCTGCCGAAATCAGTGTTCCAATAAATAATCGTTTCAATGAATACATTTTTCTAATCCAATCTATTATAATTAGGTTTTAAGGTTGTGAGGTTGTGAGGTTATGAGGTTGCGAGGTTATGAGGTTGTAAGGGTCAGGCTAAAGGGCTTTGCAAGCCACTAAAAGTGCTTTCGCACGCTAATGGCCTTCGGCGCTAAAGAAATCGGAAGCCATCGGAGTAGTCGGAGTAATCGGAAAACTCAGAATAATCTGATAACTCGGAAGTTTTTCAATTTTCACCTTTCAACTTTCAATTTCAATTGTCCTCAGACTTCGCCCATCCTATTTCTCCGCTGCCCAGGCAGACGCGGCCATCGGGAGAATAGATGCAACAGAACTGGCCAGGAGCCACACCATTGATGAGACGCTGACTCTTGAGGTAACAACTGCCATCGGGACGGGCAGTGAGGATGCCATCGTTGAGTTCGGCGACGTGGCGAATCTTGAACTTACATTGCATGGTCCAACCCTGCTTCGGGTCAAGAGGTAAGGCGTTGATCCAGTGCATGTCGTCCATGACGAGCCAATCCTGCTTCTGCGCCTCAGGGTCGTAGCCCTTGCTGACGTAGATGATGTTTTGCTCGATGTCCTTCTTGATGACAAACCACGGTCCACCGCTCAGGTAGAGACCCTTGCGTTGGCCAATGGTGTGGAACCAATAACCGCGATGTTTGCCCAGGATCTTGCCTGTTTCGAGTTCGACGATGGGACCCTCCTTGACACCAAGGAAGCGCTCGATGAACTCGTTGTAGTTGATCTTGCCCAAGAAACAGATGCCTTGGCTGTCCTTGCGATGCGCCGAAGGGAGTTTGGCCTCCTCGGCAATGCGGCGCACTTCGCCCTTGTCCATCAAGCCGATAGGGAACATGGAGTGCTCCAACTGGAGGTCGGTGATCTGTGCCAGGAAGTCGGTCTGATCCTTGACGGGGTCGGGCGTCGTGCCCAACCAACGACGAGCACCCGTCTGTGGCACGAAGTTGGAGGTAACATCCTGAGCCTGAATGCCGAAAGGCAAGAAACCCGTGGTGCTGTCGAGGCCCAATTGACCTGCCTGCACGGAGAGTTGACCCTCCACCACACTGGCGTAATGACCCGTAGCCGTGAAGTCGTATTGATGTCCCACCTTCTGGTGGAAAGCGCCGAACTTGATCAGGCGGTTGCACATCACATCGGGGTTGGGCGTGAATCCACGCTTCACCTTGTCGATGGTGTAGTTGACCACATTGTCCCAATACTCCTTCTGGAGATCGACCACCTCGTACTTCAAGCCATACTTATGCGCCATGGCCTGAACGATCTCCAGATCCTCTTCCTGTGGGCACGAATAGCCCTGCTCGGCATCGTCCATACCGATTTTGATATACCACAAGTCGGGCTTGTACCCCTGTTCACACAACAGGTGTACGGCTACCGAAGAATCGACTCCACCAGAAAGAAGAGCGGCTATTTGCATGCTATTTTTAAAGAGTAGAGAGTAATGTGTAAAGAGTAAAGTAGGATGAAATAGAGTAGAGAGTGGCGTAAAGCAAAATAGAAGAGCAAAGTAGCATACAAGTGGCTCGATAGCCGTTGGTAACTCCTTTACTCTTTACCCTTTACACATTACTCTCTCCTCCAGAGAAAGCATTCCACCCCTGTGCCTTGAGCGAGATCTCGCTGTTGCCGTCGCGGGTGATCATGGCGGCACCGAGACGCTCGTCGGTGATGTGACCGATGAGACGGATGCCCGAGAGTTGCTGGATCTTCTCGCTCTGCGCCAACGGAACGGTGAAGAGCAGTTCGTAGTCCTCGCCACCGTTCATGGCACAAGTGGTGACGTTGAGGTTGAACTCCTCGGCCTGCACAGCGGTCTGATAGTCAATAGGGATGCGCTCCTCATAGACCCGGCAACCTACCTTGCTCTGCTTGCAGATGTGGAGCAACTCGGACGACAGACCGTCGGAGATATCCATCATTGCAGTGGGTTGGATACCCGCCACCTGGAGTTTCTTGACAATGTCCTTGCGCGCCTCGGGTTTGAGCTGTCGCTCCAAGAGGTACTCGCGACCCTCGAACTTCGGCTTGAAGGCAGGTTCCTCCTTGCCGCTCTTAGGTCCACCCTCGCGCACCCAATCATTGTGCTGCTGATAGAACATGGCTTTCTCGCGTTCCAGCAACTGGAGGCCCATATAGGCAGCACCTAAGTCGCCCGAAACGCAGATGAGGTCGTTGACCTTGGCACCGTTGCGATAGACAGGTTCCTTGGCCACACCTATACAAGTAATGGAGATGGTCAGACCGGTCATGGAGGCACTGGTGTCGCCACCTACCAGATCGACGCCATAGACCTCGCACGCCAGTTTCATGCCGGCGTAGAGTTCGTCGAGATCCTCCACCTTGAAACGCTTGGAGATGCCCAACGACACAGTAATCTGACGGGGCGTACCCATCATGGCGTACACGTCACTGAAGTTGACCACACAGGCCTTGTACCCCAGGTGCTTCAAGGGGCAATAGGTCAGGTCGAAGTGGATGCCCTCCAAGAGCAAGTCGGTGGTAACCACGGTCTTGCCCTCCGCAGGGTCATTGTCAATAACGGCGCAGTCATCGCCTACGCCGTATAAAGAGGATTTATTCTTTAGTTCAAACTTTTCGGTCAGATGCTTGATCAGACCAAATTCGCCATATTCTTTGATTTCCACTGTAAAACGTTGTTTTAAGTTATTAGTTATCAGTTAATAGTTATTAATCCTCAGTTCTTGGAAACTTCTATTAACTAATAACTATTAACTAATAACTCGCGCTCTTAACTCGAGTTAAGACCTGCGAATCATCTCGCTCATGATCATCGTCATGATAGGCTGAGCAGCATTGGCGGCCTTCTGTACCTCCTCGTGGCTGGCCTTCTCGGGAATGCCGAAACCACCCAGGTCGGTGATGACCGATACACCAAAGACACGCATACCAGCATGGTGAGCAACAATGACTTCGGGCACGGTGCTCATGCCGACTGCATCGCCACCAATGTTGCGGAAGTAACGATACTCGGCACGGGTCTCGAAGGTAGGACCCTGCGTACCGATATAGACACCCTTCTGGAGGTGAACGCCCTTCTCGGCTGCAATCTGCTCGGCCAACTTGATCAACTTAAAGTCGTATGGCTCCGACATATCGGGGAAACGAGGACCCAGTTCGTCATAGTTCTTGCCACGCAGAGGATGCTCGGGGAAGAGGTTGATGTGATCCTCGATGATCATCAAGTCGCCGACACGGAAGCTGGAGTTGGTACCACCAGCGGCATTGCTGACAAAGAGCGTCTCGATGCCCAAGGCCTTCATGACGCGGATGGGGAAAGTGACCTCCTTCATGCTGTAACCCTCGTAGAAGTGGAATCGACCCTGCATGGCCAGAATCTCCTTGCCGCCCAACTTACCGAAGATGAGCTTGCCGGAGTGACCCTCGACGGTCGAGACAGGCATATTAGGAATCTCGCCATAAGAAATGGCTTCTGCCTCCTCGATCTGTGTTGCCAACTGGCCCAGACCTGTACCCAGGATGATGGCGGTCTTCGGGCGACGTGTGGTGTGACTCAAAATATAATCAGCCGTTTGTGCGATCTTTTCTAACATAGTCTAAAACTTTTTGGTTAAACAATTCTTCATGATTTTTAAGGAAAAAGACTTCGGTAGGGAGGTAGAAGACACGCTCCTTGAAGTCCTCTTTGATTGACTTCATATCCATCAGACGAGAAGCATCCTTCTCGGTCGTGATGATGATAGGTTTCTCACCACTGCTGTTGGTGCAGAAGCCATCTCGATTGACATTGTCCAAACGCTTGCGCATGTCACGGATATCGTCGTACGAGAATCGGTGGTGGTCACTGTAAACCATGTGGTCCAACAGGCGGAAATGTTTCTCGACGTAGTTGACCATCACCGTCGGATCGGCCACACCCGTGACAATCAGCACCTCCCGACGGGGATCGACTTCGGTGGGTTGCTCGGTAGCCAGATTGTAGATATTGCCGTAACGGTAACCGCTATAGAAGATAGGTTGCGAGCTGGTGGTCGGCATGTGGCAGAGGATGTCGCTCTCCTCTTCGTCGCGCAAGGCCTTGGGGCACTTGGTCACGATGACAATATCTGCACGTTCCAATCCCTCTTGCTTCTCACGCAACAGACCAGCAGGGATGACGTGATCTTCGTAGAGGATACGGTGGTAACTGCTCAGGCAGATATTGAGACCCGGCTTGATGTAACGATGCTGGAAACAATCGTCGAGCAAGATGACCTTGGGAGGGTTCTCCAACTCCAACAGTTTCTTGACACCACGCACACGTTTCTCATCCACACACACCAGCACATCCGGGAACTTGCGGAAGAGTTGGAAGCTCTCGTCGCCCAAGCTCAACGCACTCATGCCTGGCTTGGCCAAGATGAATCCTGTCGTCTGACGTTTATAACCTCGGCTCAACACAGCGATGGGACCAATGCCCTCGCGTTGAAGCAAACGGATGAGATATTCGATATGGGGCGTTTTCCCAGCACCACCAGCACATAGGTTGCCCACTCCGATGATGGCCACCTTATCCTCGAACGAGGTTTCTTTGAGGTAGCCCTTGTCGAAGGCCCAGTTACGCAACGACATTATCCCCGAATAAATCCAGGATAACGGAAGCAGCACCGGTAGGGTATGAAACTTGGGTAGAACCATAGTAATCTAACAATTGAGAAGGAGAAACAGAAAGTGAGCAATCACTTCATTATCAATAGACGACAGCATCGAACGAACGCGCCTGAATGCGGTCGGCTTTCTGCAACTGGTTGACGAAACGGAGTACAGAACGGTCGGCAGACGTGGTGCCCAACAGATAGTCGGCAATACGCAAGGTGACGTCCTCCTGACCTTCGCCCATCATTTCCAGCAACTGCTCCATCTGCGTCTTGGGCGATGGATAGTTGACCAAAGTATAGGTATCGCCCAACTGAGCCAACTCGGCTGCCTTGGCCAATGCCTTGTCAAGTCCGCCCAACTCATCGACCAAGCCCAGTCGGACAGCATCACTGCCTGTCCAGACACGACCGCCACCAACGTTCAGGATATTCTCGACAGGGACGTGACGGCCATCGGCGCAACGCTGGGTGAAGAGAGCATAGAAATCTTCGACACCTGCCTGCACCTTAACGCGCTCGGCGGGAGTGACGGCACGCATGGTGTTGAGCGTTCCGAACTGATGTGTCTTGACCTCCTCGAAGTTGACACCCAGCTTGCCGGTAGCCAGACCTTTGAAGTTAGGGATAACGCCAAAGACGCCAATGGAACCTGTCAAGGTGTTGGGTTCGGCCACGATATAGTCGGCCAAGCAACTGATGTAGTAACCGCCCGAAGCGGCATAGTCGCTCATGGAGACGACCAAAGGCTTCTTGCTCTTCAAGTCGGTCAATGCTTTCCAGATCTGCTCGGAAGCGAAGCCCGAACCGCCAGGAGAATTGACACGGAAGACGACAGCCTTGATATCGTCATCCTCGGCAATCTTTCGGATCTCCTTGATAAGGTCTTCGTAATAAATGCCTTCCTCGCGACCCTGAGAAGTTGACTCGCTGAAGATCTCACCTACGGCATAGAGCACAGCCACCTTGTCGGTGTAATACTGAGGGAAGAAAGTATCGTAGTTGCCATTGACCAACTCCTTGGCGTAGATGCCTTGAATCTTGTCATTACCTGTACGCTCTAGGATAAGGTTCTCGACGTCAGTCTTGTAGAGTTGTCCATCCACCAGACCCGTTGAGGCCAACTGAACAGGATTCATGTAGCTGACAGCCTGATTGGCCAGGCTATCGAGCGTTGCAACCGACAAGTGACGGGTCTCGGCAATATCCTGTGCCATGCGGTCCCAGATATTACGCAGGTAAGTCTCGGTCTGCAAGCGGTTTGCCTCCGAGATATGTTCCACCATATAAGGTTCGACGGCACTCTTGAACTGGCCGACGCGGAAGACCTGCATCTCGATGTTCAGCTTGTCCAACAGCCCCTTGGGATAGGTGAGCACGCTGCACATACCATCGAAAGAGACCGAGCCTATCTTGTTGACATAGAGTTCCGAAGCCGTCGAAGCTACATAATACTGACCCAACGAATAACTGTCGTTGTAGGAAATCAGCCACTTGTCCGAGGTACGGAAGTCCATCAGGGCATCGTGCAATGCCTCGTAGGTGGCTGGACTGGCCGACATTCCATCCGTATTGAGATAGATACCTACGATGTTGGGGTCGTTCTTGGCAATCTGAATGGCATTCAGGTAGCCACGCAAAGAGGCGTCGTTGTTGATGGTCAAACCACTCATCACGTCAAAGGAGAATGGGATGGCAGGTGGAACCTCATTGACAGGACCGTTGATCTTGAGAATCAACACGTCTCCTGCTGTGGTAGGTTTGCTTGCATTGCTGTCGGCCGATACACTTGCCAGTGAACCGACAAAGAAAATGATGCAAAAGAGGAAGCCAGCCACGCCCATGATGAACATGCCGACCATGACCGCAAAGACTGTTTTCAGGAACGACTTCATAAATCAGGTAATATTAAAAGTTCAGTATTCTTTATTTTAGTAAGCCTCTCTGTCGCGCTCTTTCCCGACATTGCTGCAAGGGGAACTTGACAAAATCTCGTTGTTCGATGTAAGGATGTGGCAAAGTCAACTGCTCCGACTGTATGACGACATCATCGTAAAGCAGAATATCTATGTCGATAATCCTATCGGTATAACTCTCGCCCGGCGCATGTTTATGGGTGCGACCCATCTGACGCTCAATGGCTTGCGTCTGGTCCAACAGTTGCCAAGGCGTGAGGGTTGTCTGCATCAGGCAGACCGCATTCGTGAAGATATGCTCACTCCGGAATCCCCACGGCTCGCTCTGCACGTAGTCGGACACCGCCAACACCTCACCCACCTGCTCACGCAGCAAATCCAAGGCGCGGTTCAATCGTCCGTTGCCATCTCCCAAGTTGGAACCAAGGCCGAGATAAACGTGAGGCATTTCTCCTTCGACTATTAAACGGGTTAGTCTGGCAAGATAAGAAGAGCATCTCCGTAGGTGCCAAACTGGTAACCCTCCTTGAGAGCCACCTTGTAGGCATCCATCACCAGGTCATAACCACCGAAGGCACAGGTCATCATCAGCAAGGTGCTGTATGGGTCATAGAAATTGGCGACCATGCAATCGGCAATCGAGAAGTCGTATGGCGGGAAGATGAACTTGTTGGTCCATCCGTCAAAAGGTTTCAGATAACCTGTGGTGGAGACACTGCTCTCGATAGCACGTACCACCGAAGTATCAACAGCACAGACATGATGTCCGCTGTCCTTCACCTTGTTGACGCGCTCGGCCACCTCCTCGGGGATGACAATCTTCTCGCTGTCCATCTTGTGCTTGGTCAAGTCCTCGACGTCGATGTCGCGATAGTTGCCATGATTGCTGTGAACGGTGATGAAATCGAAATCTACACCCTTGATTTCCATGCGCTTCAAGAGTTCACGGCTGAAGTGCAAAGCAGCGGCTGGAGCCACCACGCCACCTTCGGCCTTAGCGAAGATAGTCTGATAACGCTCGCGGTCGGTGAAAGGATGATCGTCATCGACGGGTTCGTCAATCACGTCGCGCAACTCCTTGAGTGACGGTGGGATGGGGGTCTCACCATAGCTATAAAGCGTCTCGATGAACTCATCATGTGGACCATCGAAGAGGAAACGCAGGGTACGACCACGCGAGGTGGTGTTGTCAATCACCTCGGCCACCAGACTCTCGTCCTCACCGAAGTACAGTTTGTTGCCGATACGGATCTTACGAGCTGGGTCAACCAACACATCCCACAGACGGCTCTCGGCATTCAACTCGCGCAACAGGAAAACCTCAATGCGTGCACCGGTCTTCTCCTTGTTGCCATACAGACGGGCTGGGAAGACCTTGGTGTCGTTAAAAAGGAACAAGTCCTTATCGTCAAAATAATCAAGTATCTCTTTGAAGACACGATGGTCAATCTTCTTGCTCTTCTTGTGCAACACCATCAACCGACATTCATCACGATGGTAAGAGGGTTGCAAAGCAATACGTTCTTCGGGCAATTTGAACTTGAACTGTGACAGTTTCATTATTATATTGGTTTTAAATTTCCGACCCCCTCCATCTCCCCGAGGGGAGTGTACTGTGCGGACGGAGTTCTATTAATATTCTTAGTATTTCCGACCCCCTCCATCTCCCCGAGGGGAGTGTACCGTGCGGACGGGGTGTATGGTAAGTATTGAGAAGCGTATGAGACTATGGGTAATTTGTCCGATAGGAAGAGGAGCAACGAAAGCAAACTACTTTACTCTTTACACTTTACTCATTACTCTTTACTCTCTACCCTCACTATCTCCACCTCCTTGGCCCACTGCTCCACCTGTTCCACAGGGATGTGGCAATCGGCAAGGCTATATTGACCGACACGGGTGCGACGCAACGCAGTCAGGTAAGCACCGCTGCCGAGGGCTTCACCGATGTCGCGCGCCAGGGCACGTATGTACGTACCTTTGCTACATACCACGCGGAGGGTCAGTTCGGGTTTCGTGCCTCGTTGCTGGGCCTCCTGCTGACTCACGAAGTCGAGCACCTCGATCTCGTCGATGACCAACTCCTTGGCTTTCAGCTCCACCTCCTCACCGTTGCGGGCATAGTCGAAGGCGCGACGGCCCTCCACCTTACAGGCACTATAGACCGGCGGCACCTGCCAGATAGAACCCAGGAAGCGCTTCAACGTCTCGTCCACCAAGGCGCGGGTGATATGTCCCGTGGGATAGGTGTGGTCCACCGAATGCTCGGCATCGAACGAAGGGGTGGTACGCCCCAACCGCATGGTTGCAACATACTCCTTCGTTCCTGCTTGCAACTGGTCAATGTCCTTGGTGCAACGCCCTGTACATATAATCATCACGCCCGATGCCAGGGGATCCAACGTACCGGCATGTCCCACCTTGAGTCGTTTGATGCCCATCCGGCGCGACAGGTTGTTGCGGATAATCTTGACCAAGTTGAACGAGGTCCAATGGAGTGGCTTGTCGAAGACGAGAATCTCGCCCTCCTCAAACTTATAGGCTCTCTCCTTCATTTACAGCAGACAGAAAGCAGTGATGGCGACGATGGCGCAATAGATGGCGAACCAGATGAGTTGGCACTTCTTGACCAAGGCAATCATCACCTTGCACGCCAGGCAACCACTCACGAAGGCAGCCACGAAACCGATGAGCAGGGGCTGCCACTCCAAGGTTTCCGGTTCCTTCATCAACTTGAGGCTCTCCAACAGGGCCTCACCCAAGATAGGGGGAATGACCATGAGGAACGAGAACTGCGCCAAGTCGGCTTTCTTGACGCCCAACAGCAGACCCGTGGCGATGGTCGAACCCGAACGGGACAGACCTGGCAACACGGCTACGGCCTGTGCACAACCGATGATGAAGGC
>CACYQQ010000024.1 GCA_902776605.1 uncultured Bacteroidales bacterium
ACAGAAAGGCCATATACCTCGAAATGTAGTCGAAGTACATGGCCTCTTTGTCTCCTTTCCGACAACCACGAATGGGTTTCGGGGATTTAATTCTTGAACGAATGTATCGGCGCGGGAATACGTCCTCCGCGATTGACGAAGACGTCGCAAGCGAACTTGTTGACAGGCATGATAGGCGCATAACCCAACAAACCGCCAAACTCCACAGTATCACCCACTTTCTTGCCCACCACAGGGATGACACGGACCGCCGTGGTCTTCTGGTTGACCATACCGATAGCAGCTTCGTCGGCAATGATACCCGCAATGGAAGTGGCAGGAGTATCGCCCGGAATGGCAATCATGTCCAATCCGACGGAACAAACGCAGGTCATGGCCTCCAGTTTCTCGATGGTCAATGCACCAGCCAACACCGAGTCAATCATACCTTGGTCCTCGCTGACTGGGATGAAGGCACCACTCAAGCCACCCACATACGAACTGGCCATGACACCACCTTTCTTCACCTGGTCGTTGAGCAAAGCCAAAGCCGCCGTTGTGCCAGGTGCACCGACACGCTCCAAACCGATGCTCTGAAGGATATCAGCCACGCTATCTCCCACCGCTGGGGTTGGAGCAAGACTCAAGTCAATAATACCGAAAGGAACTCCCAAACGGCGCGATGCCTCCTGCGCTACGAGTTGTCCGACGCGCGTAATCTTGAAAGCGGTCTTCTTGATCGACTCGCAAAGCACCTCGAAGTTCGTTCCTTCGGGCAAGTTCTCCAACACGTATTTCACTACGCCCGGGCCGCTTACGCCTACATTGATAATGGCATCGGCCTCACTCACACCATGGAACGCACCTGCCATGAAGGGGTTATCGTCCGGTGCATTACAGAGCACGACGAGTTTGGCACAACCCAACGAATCCTTCTCCCGGGTGGCCTCGGCCGTCTGTTTGATGATGTCGCCCATCAGACGCACCGCATCCATATTGATGCCCGTCTTGGTCGAACCCACATTGACCGATGCACAGATCAGTTCCGTCTCCCGCATGGCTTGTGGGATGGAGCGAATCAACAATTCGTCGGCAGGCGTCATACCTTTCTGCACCGTAGCGCTGAATCCACCAATGAAGTTCACCCCCACCTCATGAGCCGCCTTGTCAAGGGTCTTGGCTATCTGCACAAAGTCCTGTGGTGTCTTGCAGCAGGAGGCTCCTACGATAGCGGCTGGCGTGATGGAAATGCGCTTGTTGACAATCGGGATACCATATTCCCGACTGATGTCCTCGCCCGTACGCACCAAGTTCGAAGCCAACCTCAAGATCTTCTGATAGATATTCTGGCAAGTCTGCTGCACGCTATCGGTGGCACAATCCAGCAAAGAGATACCCATGGTGATGGTACGCACATCCAGGTTCTCTTGCTCAATCATCTTGTTGGTCTCCAGGACCTCACTGATATTTATCATATACGATGCATTTTATCGAAGATTTCCTCTTTCTGACACTTCACCTGTACGCCTTTCTGCTCTCCGATGGCATTCAGGCCCTCTCGGAGTTCATCGAAGGCGACTGTACAATTCTTTATATCAACAATCATCATCATATTGAAATACTCCTGCACAATGGTCTGCGAGATGTCGAGGATATTGACCTGTTTGTCGGCCAGATAGGTACATACGGAAGCGATGATACCCACGGTATCCTTTCCGACTACGGTGATAATGATTCTGTTCATTGTTTTAAGTGTTTATGATCTTTGGGATAGAATAGAAGCTAAATCGAATCGATTTCGGGCGCAAAGGTACAGAAATAATCCGAATACTCCAAGTTTCCATTATAAAATGAAAGCAAAAGGGCTTTATTTTTGTCTTTTCGATGCCTCTATGAGCCGATAGGCGATACTGCCGGGCTTAGGCGAAGCGGGACAATGCTCGGGGTCGAACCATTGGGCATCGGCTATCTCCTCGGCTTGCAGGTTGATGTCACCCCCATCGTAATCAGCGTTGAAAGCCAGCATCAGCTGGGAGGGAAAGGGCCAACTCTGACTACCGAAATAACGGATGTTCTTCACCCGGATATGGGTCTCCTCCATGATCTCGCGCTCGACGGCTTGTTCGATGGTCTCTCCTGCTTCGACAAAACCTGCGATGCAGGCATAGATGTCTTGGTTGCGTTGCACATGCTTTGCCAACAGTATCTTGCCCTCCCGATGCACCAGGACGATGACGCAAGGTTCAATCCTCGGGAAGATGATCTGTCCGCAATCGGGACAAACGCGGGCGGTCTGTTTCTCATCGTCCTTCAATCGCGCACCACATCGACCACAGAAACGGGTATTCTGCCGCCACTCCAGCAACGCCTTGGCTCGTGACACTTGTCCAACATCCTCTGCCGAATGGGTGGCAATATAGGCTCGGATAGGTAGTCGCACATATCCTGCGGGCAGATGCTCCAAATCCTGGAGGTTCAACACCTCTATCTCGTTGCTCGCTTCCGAAAAACGGTCTACGACAACTCCCTCTTGGGCAATAAGGTCCAAGTCCTGGACGTCCAACTCTTGCTCACCTTCGCTTTTCAAGACCATCTCGCGGCCTTTCAATACATAATACTTCACCATAAATCAATAATAATCACTTGTGGAATGTTCAAAAAATAGATGCCCCTCGCTCACCGACCACCTTAGGTTCTCCTCTTGCGAATACCTCGCCCAGACGTGGCGCTATCGATCAGGTATCGATTGGGTATCGATTGGGTATTGATTAGAGCTTGCATTTTGACGAAACCGAAACAATACCGAACTGATACCAAACTATTACCCAAACCTCACCGTTTGCAAACCCCTGCATAACGGCAACGGTGGATCATAAGTCGATGCATATCGGATGCCCTGAGAAAGGGAAAAAAAATAATCGTTATGAAGGGGAATGAAAGAAGCCGTTAAAAAGTATTTTAATATACTTATGATCAAGGCATCAAAAGATAATCAAGGTAGAAATCCTGCAATAGCAAATTCTATCGTCCTTGTCACTTCTCTGTCACTACCTTGTCACTTCTCTGTCACTTCCATTAAACTCCTTTTACTCTCAAAACGCGACAAAATCAGAAAACAATCTATAGATGTCTTCAAACGACACCTCGGCCTTGGGGTCAAACTCGTCGGTCTGCATGTATTGCAGGACGGAGCTCAACAACTGACGGGCCACGATGCGTCGGTCGGGTTTCGAAGTGAGGTCCAGGTTCGTCATCAACAGACGTCCCTTGCCTACACGCACCTCGAACATCATGCCCATGCGGAGGTTGCGGTAGCTATTGTCGATAGATTGAACCAAAGGCTGAATGGGTTGCGGCATACGGTTCAACACCATCGGATAGGTACGACTGATCAACTCCCACCATTGCACGTCGCTATGGTATTCGGTCGGGAAATGACGGAAAGCGGGATGTTGGTTTTGTATCAACAAGCCGTGCGTCGAAGAGGTGTACTTTGGCATCCATAGGTGGTTCCAGAACTCAGGCAACAGACGTTGGTCGATACTTCGACCATAATTGACCTGGTTGAAACCAATCATGAGCACCTTGCCGCCCCGCTCCAACGTCTGTTTGGCCCGATTGTCGGGCACGTTGGTGACATACACATCGCCAGAATCGACGTTGGGAGCATCGGGATAAACCCAGATGTTCCAGTCGTTGCGGAACGTGTCCACCTCCACCTGGAGGTTCAACTGGGCCGCATCGTCCAAAGGGAGGTCCGCCAGCGCTATCTTCTCTTGGGCAAAGACTTGTCCACCGCCCCACGCAAAGTCCCTCGGGGCATAGCTCTTCTGCATCAACACGCGGCCATCCTTGTGGCGCAAAGTGAAGCTGCTGGGCACCTGACGCAGGTCCCTGTGGCCGAAGTTGGACAACTCCAAACGAAAGTGCATGGTATCCTTGGCGGTATAGACGAACTTCGACGTGCGCATCAAAGGGACAACTTCGCCTGCCCATTGGAGCCACTCCTGGGGATCAATATACCCCTTAGGGTCACCGAAGACGTTCAGAATGCCATCGTTGGCTACACCCTGACCCGTATAGTCGGTCAACGCCTGGAGGTGATAGCCGCCATAGTTGGGAGTGCGGCGCAGACGCTCCAACTCATGCTTGTAGCAGACGACCTGCAAACGTCCGGAAGCCAATAGGAAGGAGTCGGCTTGTGCCAGCAATCCGTTGGCCTCCAAACCGTCACGTGCCAGAATCAAGTTGCTGGGCTTCATCAAGCCCGTATATTTCGGAATGTCGCGTATGGGCGAATAGGTGCACCACTGCCCCACCTCATGACCGATGAACGGTGCATGGAGCGTATCGATGGCCGCACTGAAGTCGGTCTTGCTTTCGGGTTGACGACGATGCCAATCCACGCCACGCAAGGCGGCACGCACGTGGTACTGGTTGGCCTCGCACCACTTCCAACTGCCTCCCACAGAGAAGGCAACATAGAGATGGCGCGCATCACGACCTTTCTGTTTCTCCACCCACTCGTTGGCAAATTCAACCCACTCCTTGCCTCGTGGTTCATTGCCGGCCGCCATCATGACGAACGACGGGTGATTGCCGTAGGCCTGCAGAATCTGGTCGGCCTCCTGATGGATGAATCGTGCCGTCTCGTTGTCACGCATCAGGCTCACATTGTGGCTCGGCCAAGAGGAACACTCCACCTGCAAATATATGCCTAAACTATCGGCCGCACAGAAGGCCGCTTCGGGTGGACACCAACTGTGGAAACGTACCGTATTGGTGCCCCATATCTTGAGTTTCTGAAAGTAGTTTATCCAATAGGGCACATCCATAGGAGGATAGCCCGTCAAGGGGAACTGTGCCCCATCGACCGTACCGCGTAGGAAGGTGCGCTGGCCGTTAATCAAACAAAAATGCTCGTCGCATGCCACCTGACGCATACCAAACGTGGTACGAAGTTCATCTAAGGGTTTGCCGCGTTTGGACAACAACTGGACGCGCAGGTGATAGAGGTTGGGATGATGCTCATCCCACAAACGATCCAATCCAGACAAGCGCACTCGGCACTCCTGACTATCGGCCTCCAGGACAACGTCCTGCGTCACTTGTCCCGCCTCTGTTTCCAGCAAGAGACGCACCTTTTCGGACTTACCCTCGCCCTTGCCGATGCGGCATATCACCTCGGCCTGTCGATGCTCCACGTCGGGGAAAACCTGCAAGGCATCCGACAAGAGGCTGGTGCGAGGTTGCAAAACGATGCGGGCATGACCAATGAAGCCGTTCCAGTTGCCTTGATCGTTGTCGCTCACGCTATAAGAGTTGCTTCCAACGGGGACATGCGTCAAACGATTATCTATGCGAATGGAGATCTCATTATCTTGTCCAGCACGGAGCAATCCGGTCAAGTCATACCGATGGGGAGCGCCCAAACTGCGGCACCCCAACCCTACATCGGCCGACTTGTACAAACTGGAGGCCTCCACACCATTCACCCAAACGTGACTCACGATGTGCACACGCTCCAGCTCCAAAGTTGCCCTTTGCCCAGATGCCTCAGCAGGGACAAAGAAATGCTGGTTGTACACCTCCTCTCCCACAAAGTATGTGCGAGGCGTCAAGAAATAGGGAAACAGGAACGCACTATCCGTCCGATACTTGGCAAAAGCTTTGCTCTTGTAATAAGAAGAATCGTAGGAAGTGTAGGTCCACCGGGTATTCACATCGGGTGCCTTCGCTTGCGGTGATAAGCAGAAGCCCGACAGTGAAATCTCCTGTCGGGCCTGCATATTACTGAATAGCGATAGACAAAATATGATGACTAACAAACGTCGCATATATATCGTCTTTCGACTAAATTATTAGATTTCTCGCTCAATAGTTTCACCATCCGTCCAGCCTGTGACTTCAACGCTGAAGTTCATTGTACGAGTTACAGGATTCAAACGAATAATAACAAGGTTCTTTTTACCGGCCTCTACATCGAAAGATATTTCTTCTGAATTTTGATACAAATCAATGTCATTCAGTTGAGCCGCAGTCAAATCTGGATTTGTCAATGCAACTTTGTAAAATACATCCATTGTACAGGTACCTGGGACGACCATCAACTTAGCATATACATCATCGTCTTTATAATTATTTTCCAATACTACTTGCTTACCAAGCGCTGACGATTCTCCAACTGCCGTCTGAAAATCTCCATAAGGAGCATCGCCACAAATAGATAATCCATCAAGATTATAATCCTGCATATCTATTACATCGTCAGGTGCATTGACAACAAAGGATTTATCTTCAAACGAATAGGTATTACTCTTCGGTGCTTTAAACATCACATGAGTATAATAATCATAACCTTCTGTGGTACCAACAACACGAACTTCCACTTGAGACAAAATATGCTCAAAGTCTAATCGAACCGTGCCATTTGACTCTGCCAAAGAGGTCTGTTTTGTCGCAACCATAAGATCCTGTTTTCCAGTTACGCCATTGTCTTCTCCTTCGACCACTTTCCACGAACCAGCTTCATCAAATGCACCATCTATAAATGCAGCATCGGGAGCATAAGCAGCGTAAAAACTAATAACGGCATCGGCTTGAGTTGGCCACTCCAAAGTTACGTCAATAGGCTTAAAGGTGTTTTCTTCTTCATTGTACTGCATCATTGGTGCAATAAATTTTCCCGATGCCTCATCGACCAAACTGGTTATCAACTGGAAACCAGATGCTTGCAATTCTGCCAATTTTGCCTCCTCTGCTTCGTATTCAGCACGAGTCATACCAGGAATATAAGTTGCGAATGTCATCTTGGTAGGCTCAGCATTCTTTAATTCCTTGTTCTCAACGATTTCGTTGTTTGAGCAACTGCTCAAAACGAGAACTGCGCTAGCAGTAAGTAATAAATAGTTTTTCATAACACCTAAAATTTGTGATTTTTATATTTTGATTAATGCAAAAATATCATAAATTAATATTAATTACTTTTACTACGCTATCCCATTTAGCGACAGATACACCTCCTGTCGAAATGTTCATTCTGAGTACTATCGTGCCATCTTGCTCGACATGGGTCTGGTCTCTATCCCCATCCTCAACAGACGTATCTGCTTTACCGGACACGAAGTTGTAGCCATCTCGGTTGCCGCTCATCACATCATCATCCATTTTGCGCAAGGGCTCGGTCAAGTCAATCGCCACTTGACCTAAATCTTCTCCATTTGACTTGAAATGAAGCGAAAGAATCTGACGGGGCTCTTCTTCCTCGGTAACGGCACGGGACGCACTTTTCTTCTTGGGCAAACCAAAGGTTCCGAACTTGGTGGTGAGCTTACCGGGTTTCTTTTCCTCTTTGGCCACTTCAATCTTCCAATCGGATGGCTCTAACTTCTGGTCGAACACCTCTTCCACTGGCTCCAAATCACGAAGGGTCACACCTTTTGAAAGGTTGGTCAACGTACCGGTCACCTCCACCGTAGGAGTCAGACCTATCACATACAAGTCCATCTGCATCGGCTTGATAGGCGGTTGGGGCATCAACACGGACTCGTTGTTGTATCCTCGGGTTCCTCCATGCTTGACAGAGGCAAGCGTAGCAACGGCAAAATCCTCTGGCTGAATCACTAACGTGCTGCCAATGGCGCCATGATACTCCTCGGGGCTCTTGATGGAGACGGAGGCATCATCGAAAGTGTTCAGGTCGAACTTCAACTTGGCGAACTCCTCCTCCGACTGGTTGAAGCAGATGACGGCATAATCGTCATCCGGCAACTCGGCATAGACATGATCGACGTTGTTGGAGTGAAGGTAATAGCAATTCTTTCCCGTAGATGCCACATCCGATGGATAACAGCACAGGGTCACACCCGTCGGCCTTTGCCCTAACTGACTCCAATCAATATAGAAATCCAGTTTGGCCTTGTCGGCATCCGAGTACTCCTCCGGAGGAATAATCTCCCGGAAGTGACAGGACGTCAACAACATTGCGCCTAAAAGATAGTATAATCCTTTTCCAAACATACTCAATTACTTCGTAAAGAACCAGACAAAACTCAGTTCTGCTCTGGTTGGACCATAATAGAGATAGTTGCCAGAATAGTGTTCTACCAAATACTGGCCATCTTTTTTCACGTGATAGTGCTTGTAGGGCGTGTACATGGCTCCTATGCCCAAACCGGCATCGAAACGCCAGTTGTCGCTGATATAGAGGCTATAACCTATGGACAGGCCTCCATAACAGAAATACTTGTCTCCACGATAGCCCTTGTTGTTTCGAACCCAATCGTAGATACCTCCACCGCCATATATGCCAGCGTAAGGACCCGTCATGATGTGGTTGGCATCCGGTGTGCCTCTCCAATAATAACGACCCTCCAAACCAAGACTCAAGATCTTGGTTGTCCTGTGACTATCGTCAGCATCCCACCAGGGGAATATGGCGTCGGCTACAAAGCCCCAATGATTGTTGACATTACACTCAATACCGAGATTGGTCAAATTTAAGGTGTGAAAAGCCATGTTGGTACGAACGCCCCAACGGGTATCATAATCCATTACGACTTCTTTTTCTTTAGATACTTTGGATACATTCTCCTCTTGGCTTTCATCTTGCGCTGAAAGTGTGTTCACCCAAAATAATCCCAATAATGTCACCAATATAGTAAATAAATGTCTCATATTCATCGGCACAAAATTAAGGAATTCTTTTTAATAAACAAGAGTTTTAGGGAAAAATGTTACAAAAACACCTTAATTTTTTTATTTTCGACTTGAAAATGTATGTTTTTGCCACAAAACTCAAGTCCATAGACTCGGTTTTCGTCGTTTTGATAACGCGGACGAGGGTCTTGCGCCAACACTTTTTCGAGGGCAACTAACTTATCGTCAGCGAACAACGCCTCAACCGCCGTATCGACCTCGACTTCCAGCGGTTCGGCCTGTTGGGTGAATTCGGCGAATCCGCATTTTGCGTCAGGGTGACTATCGGTGAAGGGCAAATAAGGTTTGATGTCGAATATCGGTGTCCCGTTCATCAAGTCTGCCCCTCGAACCCAAACCAGAGGTCCCTCCTCGGTGTCCAGTTCAATCCGATCTATCTCGACGCAAGAGAGTCCGATGGGGTTGGGTCGGAAAGGCGAACGTGTCGCAAACACCCCCATACGCGTATTGCCTCCCAATCGAGGCGGACGTACGGTTGGACTCCACTCCGCCCGATGCGCCTCGCTGAAATCCCACAACAACCACAGGTGACTGAATCCCTCCAACCCTCGGAATGCATCGGCGATGCGATATTCGGGTTCGAAGACAATACATCCAAGCAACTCCGAGACAAGGCCACTCTGCCTCGGAATGCCGAACTTACTACCGAAATCGGTGCGGATGTATGCAATTGGTTTCATAAGGAAATGGTTGATTGTCGGATGAATCAGAGTAATCGGATTACTCCGAGTATTCAGAGTATTCAGAATACTCAGAGTCCTCCGCTTTTCTCAGAGCTCCGTCATACCATAGGCGCGGCTCACCTCGTTGTAACGGCGAATCAACGCCTTGGCATTCTTGCACTTAGGGCTCTGGAATCGTTTATAAAGGATGGTACGGATAGCTGCTGCGATGCTGCTATCCTTCCGCTCCTTGTCATTCTGATAGGCTTTCTCGTAATAAGGCAGGGCCAGTTCGTATCGTGGCACGACCACCTCATAGATACGGTCGAACTGACGCGCCTCAATCATGTGGTTCTCCAACTCGATGGCTCGATTGAAATAGATTCGCCCTAAGGCAGAATAACTTACGAGCAAGGTGGAGTCGTGCAAAATGGCCAACTTATAGACGCCTTCGGCATCTTCCGTTTGCCCCGTTTCGTCCAGGAGTTGTCCCTTCAACTCGATGTTGTGGGCATTGTCTGGTGCATTCTTGATAACCAGATCAATAACCGACAAAGCCTGGTTGTGGTCGTTCTGTGCCAAGTATAGGTTCAACAGGTTCTCGGCAAACCAAGGTTCTGTCGGGAGCACGGCAACGCCATCGCGCAAGGATCGCTCATACCCTACCGTGTCATGCAAAGCCAGATATTCTTTACAGAGTTGCTGGCGCACGCGGTTCGGCTCGATGCCGGTGAATCGGGCTGCCTCCAACTCCTTTACCGCCAAAGGATGGTCTTCGAGCAACACGGCAGTTACGGCGCAGGAATAGATAAGTTGCTGACGGATAGAGTCGATGCGGAACTTCTCGAAGTCGGCCTTCATGGCGGGATTACTGTTGGCATAGTCGGTCAACATATCGCAATCCAACGACTCGGATGCTAACTTGAAATAGGTATAAGCCGACTTCCAATCCTTCTGCTTGAAGTAATATCCTGCCGTTGCCCGGAAGCCTTGTGTGCTTCGGTAAAGTTCGTACGCATTACTTCGCATCTGCTGGAAAGCTTTCGCCGATGGCTGGGAGACACTCTTGGCTATCTTCGGGTCACGGTACATCCGATACGCTTTCGCGTAATACTGGAATCCGGCTGCAGTCGAGACATAGATGACCTTTTCGTCCATCTTACTGCCCGAAGCAGGTTTATTGCGCTCTGTTTGGAAACAGAGGTATTCGGTATTGGCCGCCTGTAAATAGACCTCGGGATTGTTCTTGCCGTAAGGATTCTTGAAAGCATGTGCCAGCGAGTTCCTTGCCGCTGTGAAATTCGGGCTGGTCTTATCGTTCGAGTTGATTCGAGCCTCTTTCAAGTCGCGCTTCAACGAGTCGCGCAGCAACTTCAGCTCTTTCTCGGACGCAGTTCCTTTGGGTATAAGGGGAGCAGCAACAGAACCTGCTGCACGAAAAACTAAACAAAATAAGAGAATGAAATATATACCCGATTTGATGTGCATAAGCAAACGAAAAGCGGTTCTAAAAAGAAGGTAGCCAGACGATTACGCTGGCTACCTTATAGTGAACGGAAAGTCCTGATTACTCCAAACCGTAGGCAGCCATCACCTCAGCTCGCTTGCCAGCCAGTTCTTTGCCCTGTGCTGAATTAGAGCCTAACTTGGCAATTTTACGGCCATACAGTTGACGAAGGGCAATACCAACGTTCTTGTCCTTGCGCTCGGTATCGAAGGCATAAGCAGCCTCGTAGTAAGGAAGAGCCTTGTCGTACATAGGTGTAGCCTGACGGTCACCCTCGTCGAACTTCTTCTTGTTGTAGTACTCGTCCTCTACGGCCTGTGCGCGGTTGAAGTAGTAACGGCCCAAGCTTGAATTGACGGAAGCAGAAGTTGGATCCAACTCCAAAGCCTTCTCATAGTACTTCAAAGCCTCGTCAACCTTCTCCTGCTGCTCGAGCAACAGACCCTTGGTGTTGACCAAAGCTGCGTTCGATGGATCGCTCTCGATAGCCTTGTCCAGGAAGACGCTAGCTGAGTTCAAGTCGTTGCGACCGATATAGACATTGATGAGGTTGGTGATGTACCAAGGCTCAGAAGGCAACTTCTGAATGCCCTCCTTCAAGGTATTCTCGAAGGCCAGAGAATCGTCCAAACCATAATAGTCAAGAGCCAACGACTGGAGTACCTGGTTCAACTGAGTCTGGTCGGTGGTGTGATCCTTCAAGTAGAGAAGCTCCTTGATAGCCTCGGTAGTATCGTTCATCTGATACTGAGCAACCGAGAAGCTGTTCAACGAAAGGTTGTTGATGGTTGAGTCGGCCTTGCATACGGCCAATACGGCAGCAACCTCAGGCTTTGCCTTCTGGCTGTCGATAACTGGAGTATTGAAAGCCACCTTGGCATTACGGAAAGCAGCCAAGCTCTTTGGATAATCCTTGAACTGATAATATACATTACCGATCATGGAGAGACCAGAAGTCTGATTGTAAATCTCGAAAGCACCCTCCTGTGCAGCAGCTACGGCCTTGGCATTGCTACCTACAGCTGCATCGTATGCCTTGCTGTAGTAGTCGAAACCAGCCTGAGCAGCAGCAGCATACTCCTCGTACTTCTGGCTCAGGGCTGCCAACTTGAAAGCAGTTGTCTCCACCTGACCAGCGGTGAGATAGAAATCGGCATTGCCCTCGGAAATAGACAACTTGGAAGCATTCTTGATAGCTTCACGAGCCACTTCGATGTTTGGGGTAACACCTTCGCCGAACTGAGAGTTCTTCTTTGCAGTCTTCAGGTAACCGTCGAATTCCTTCTTCATGGCCTTCTTGGCAGCAGCCTCAGCCTTCAGTTGCTCCTTCGTCTTTTCCTGAGCATTTACGTCAACACATGTTGCACCTACCAACAAGAGGGCCAGTGCCGAAAGAATAATCTTCTTCATAGTTTGTGTTTTTTAGATTGGGTTATAAACAAATTATTGATTTTCTTCATTAGACGATGCTTCCGAACCCAAGTTTAAATTCTCGTCACTTGGAAGTGTATCCTCTTCAGCCTCGACATTTTCTTCTTCTTGTTCGCTGATAACGCGACATACGCTGGCAATCGAGTCGTTCTTCTTCGTCAAGTCAATCAACTTGACTCCCTGTGCGGCACGACCCATGATGCGCAAGCCTTGACTGGTCTCTGCATCATACTGACAATGCATTCGGATGGCGATGCCCGACTTGTTGATAATCATCAGGTCATCGTTGTCGTTCACCTTCATCAAGGCAATCACAGGACCTGTCTTATCGGAGATGTTCAACGTCTTGACACCCTTGCCGCCACGACGGGTAATGCGATAACCGGTAATGAAGCTACGCTTGCCGTAACCATTCTCGCTGACAACAAGCACGGAGTCGTTCAAAGGATTCTCCTCATTGCTGGTTACAACCTCCTCGGTTTCTGCATTCTCGCTTGCCTCCTCTTCTGGCATGTCGAAGAGATTCTCCAACGAAACTTCCTGATCATTTTCATTCTCGTTCTCGTTTTCGTTGGCACTCTCTTCACCGATTGGAGCGCCAGGATAAGGCAACGCTACCATGCCGACAATCTTATCCTCGCCATCCTCATCCAGACGCATACCACGTACGCCGGTAGCCACACGGCCCATCGTACGGACATTCGTCTCAGGGAAGGTAATGGCGCGACCATTGCGGTTGGCCAGAACAATATGCTGCTTGCCATCGGTCATGACTACCTTGACTACGCGGTCATCCTCCTGCAAGTTGATGGCATTGATACCATTGGCTCGTGGACGGCTGTAGGCAGCCAACTTGGTCTTCTTGACAATACCCTTCTCGGTAACGAACACCAGATAGTGACTATCGTTAAACTCGGCGTCGGCAAACGACTCCACCTTGAGGAAGGCAGTTACCTTGTTCGACTCGGAGGTATTAAGCATGTTCTGGATAGCGCGGCCCTTCTGGTTCTTGGCGAACTCCGGAATGTCATATACCTTCAACCAGAATGCCTGACCCTGCTCGGTAAAGAACATCAACCAGTTGTGGTTCTTGGCAGCATACATATATTCAATAAAGTCGCTGTCGCGGGTACCTGCACCCTTTGAACCGACACCACCGCGCGCCTGCGCCTTGAAGTCGGACAACTTGGTGCGCTTGATGTAGCCCATGTGGCTGATGGTGATGACAACATCATCGTTCGGGATGAAGTCCTCGGCATTCAACTGAGCACCGCTGTAGTCAATCAAGGTGCGACGTGCATCGCCATATTTCTCCTTGATTTCAATCAATTCATCCTTAACCACTTTCATACAAAGGGCATCGTCGGCCAAAATCTGCTTGAAGTAGTCGATAAGCTTCATCAAGTCCTCATATTGCTGCTTCAACTCCTCGATACGCAAGCCGGTCAACTGACCCAAACGCATATCGACAATGGCCTTCGATTGCAATTCGTCGATATTGAATCGCTTCTCCAATCCTGCCTGTGCATCGGCTGGGGTACGGCTCTCGCGAATAATGCGGACAACCTCGTCGATATTGTCGCAAGCAATAATCAAACCCTCCAGAATGTGAGCCTTCTTCTCAGCCTCAGCCAAGTCGAACTTGGTGCGGCGGATAACGACGTTATGACGGTGCTCAACGAAGTAGCGAACCAAATCCTTCAGGTTCAGCAACTTCGGCATTCCCAACGCGTTAGGTGCCTCTGGAATAGGTACGAGGGCGATATTGTTGACGCTGAAATTGCTCTGCAACTCGGTCATCTTGTAGAGCTTGTTGAGGATGACGTTTGCGTTCACATCCTTCTTCAACTCTATCACGATGCGCATACCCTGACGGTCCGACTCATCGTTGGCATTGGCGATGCCCTCAATCTTCTTCTCGTCGGCCAGGGTGGCGATGTGCTTGATCAACTCAGCCTTATTGACGCCGTATGGAATCTCAGTAACAATGATATTGCAATGCTGGCCCTCCGACTCAATCTCGGCCTTGGCGCGAACCACGATTCGACCACGACCGGTCTCGTATGCCTCCTTGACGCCATCATAGCCATAGATGATACCGCCTGTTGGAAAATCAGGAGCCTTGATATACTCCATCAAACCCTCGACCGTAATCTCTGGATTGTCGATGTAAGCGCAGATGCCGTCAATACACTCGGTCAAGTTGTGGGTAGGCATGTTGGTAGCCATACCTACGGCGATACCGTTGGCACCATTCACCAAGAGAGTTGGGATGCGGGTTGGCAGCACCTTTGGCTCCTTCAGCGTGGCATCGAAGTTATCCATCATATCGACGGTATCCTTCTCAATATCACGGAGCATCTCCTCCGAAATCTTGCTCAGTCGGGCCTCCGTATAACGCATAGCAGCAGGGCTATCGCCATCGACAGAACCGAAGTTTCCTTGACCATCGACCTGAAGGTATCGCAAGTTCCAAGGCTGGGCCATACGGGTCAAAGCACCATAAACGGAACTATCACCATGGGGGTGGAACTTACCGAGCACCTCACCGACGATACGGGCGCACTTCTTGGTTGGCTTGTCGTAGGTATTGCCAATCTGTTCCATACCGTAAAGAACTCGACGATGAACCGGCTTGAAGCCGTCGCGAACATCAGGCAAAGCACGTGCGACGATGACCGACATCGAATAGTCGATGTACGATTTGCGCATTTCTTGTTCAATGTTCACATTTATAATGCGGTCATTGTTCTGAATGTTTTCTTCCATTATTTAGTTTACGTATATTTATTACATTTATTTATGCGCGCAAATATACACATTTTTTTTGATGCAGCCAAAGAAAAAGCCCAAAAACTTCGTTTTGGGCTCTATTTTTTCGATGAAATGGATGTCTAAAATTTGCATCGCCTTAAAAACGCCTAAATAGGCATTCAAAATAAAAAGCGAATACCACTTATTTATAGCGGATACGTTGGCCAATTCGGAGCGTCTTGCTGGCGCGGATGCCATTCAGTCGGCAAAGTCGCTCCACGGATGTATGATACTTCCAGGCAATGCCTCCCAGGGTATCTCCCTTCTTCACGCGATGATAGGCAGCATCGCCCTCTCCCGCCAAACCTTCCTGCACGAGCAAGGCATGTTTCTTCTTGAAGTGATAGAGGTTGTTCTTAGGTTCGAAGGTGTTGAAGTCGAGCAACTCGGCAGGATCCAGCGCCACGCCCATGAATCGGAACTCCAGATGCAAGTGTGGACCTGTACTTCGACCCGTATTGCCTCCCAAGGCGATGACTTGTCCCGCCTTGACGGAGTCATTCTTGTTGACCAACTGCTTGGACAAATGTCCATACACCGTCTCCAAGCCATTGGGATGTCGCACCACGAGATACAAGCCATACCCCTTGCGACGCCCTTGGTTCTTGCGGATTCTTACACGGCCATCCCAGGCAACACGTACTGAATCGCCTACAGCCAATCGCAAATCGACGCCCTTGTGCATTCGGCGACGACGCCATCCGTAGGGCGATGTGACCTTGCCACAGATAGGCATGACATACCCACGGAAACTGATGTATTGTGAATCGGGAATGACGGCATCGGATTTTCCTCGCAAAGGATCGACAAAGGCATCATCCCAATCGGAATAGACATCCAGATTGCCATAAGGGTCTTCTTCTTCATCGGCCACGCAAGGTTGCTCAAAAATGGAATCGGACATCATCTGAAACCGAACGGCCTCCTCCTGCTCCTTCATCAACTGTTTGTGCCTGTTCTGGTGCATGTCTGTCACAACGTCCGCCCATACCAATGCAGGGGCAAACAACACCGTCAACAGGGAATATTTCACTAAAATACGATTCATTCTTCAAAAATTTGGCGCAAATATACTGCTTTTTTTGCAGAAATCAAAACAAATAAACTTTTTTTAAGTATATTTGCAGACATCAAACCCTATCGTGACAAGATACTTAATACTTAACTAAGATGAAACAAATTGATTATATCACTCAGGGAACCTGCTCTAAAATGATTCACGTCGAACTGGATGACAACGACATCATTCAGCAGGTTTTCTTCCTCGGAGGTTGTAATGGCAACACGCAAGGCATCTGTTCTCTTGTCAAGGGGCAGAAGGCGCAAGAGGTCATAACTCGCACGCGTGGCATCTCCTGCAACGGTCGTCCAACCTCCTGTCCCGACCAGTTGGCCAACGCCTTGGAGCAATGTCTGGCGCAGTAGGTTCTCCCTTCTATATAGGCATTATGTTGCCCACTATAAGAATCATAAGAATAACACATGCCCATTATAAGGGTATTCCAAACCTATTACAAGGGTATTATCCGGGTACTATGAGCCTACTATGAGGGTATTATGAAGGTATTATGAGCCTTTAAGAAAATTACCTCCATCATTTTCCTCTCCAAGTTGACCGAAAACTTCCTCGTTTATCGAAACAAGAGACGCCCCAAAAGGAGCGTCTCTCTTTGTTTCTTATCTTATCCTTTTCGGTTCGGCGAGGCTTCGGTCAGCCTTCGGCGACCCTTCGGAAAAGAATCAATCTGGGATAGTGATGTCAATGTTCATCCAACCAGGAATGTGGTACTTCGTACCAGCCTGCATACCCTTCATGAACAACTGGCTTCTCTCTGGGAATGCCTTCTTGTAGTTCTGAATCATAGAGTTGATTTCAGCAGCACGAGAAGGATCTGCGGTCTTGCCCTTCTGAAGCTCCTCTACAGCAGCCATGTAGCAAGTTGAGCGAACGATATTGTCTCCATCAGGGAATACCATCTCGCCTGACTGACGATACATGTCAGCGATGAAGATATATGGATCGGCAGAGGTTCTATCCAACGAAATGCTCTGGCGGCAGAGGTCACGAGCCTTGGCGAAGCTCTTCTTGTACTTGTAATATACGTTGGCCTCCAAGAGAATGATATCGGACTTGTCTTCTGGCTGGAAAGCGAAAGTAAGAGCCTCCTCCAGATACTTGATGGCATTGTCCCAATCCTGATTCTTGATAGAGAGCTGTGCCATACCCTTGGCCGAAGCGAAGGTAGGAGCCAAAGCGTAAGAATACTCGGAAACCTGGAAATAGAGGTCGGTCTCCTTACCTGCCTTGCTACGACCCAACAACTTAGTTACGTTGTTGAGGAACTGGGCATCCTCCTTCTTCTCCTCCACCTGTGGAGTGAATACAGCAACCAATGTCT
>CACYQQ010000025.1 GCA_902776605.1 uncultured Bacteroidales bacterium
AGACTCCTCTTTTTTTATGAGAGGACGCACCGACCCCCTCCCGTCTTCTCGCCAAAAGGTTATCAACCTTTTGGCTGCGAGGACCCCGCAGGGGAGGGGTGTAGTAACCACGGAACGCACGGAAGTCCACGGAATTAAATTACCCTCTGTGGGAGGTGGAACTGGAATCACCGAATTTAACGAATGCAGACGAATATCCTTGCGTTCGAACGACTGACAGAAAAGGAATATTAAACGAATTCGAGAACGAAGGAAAAGTGCGTTTAAAAAGCTCAATGCGACCTCCAGTGCTATCGAATTCTCTAATTCTCACCAATTCAATACAGATATCTACATTCTCCATTGCGCGCAAAAGAAAATTCTCTAATTCTCTAATTCTTGAGATTGAATCACCGAATTTAACGAATGCAGACGAATAACCTTCTGCGCGAACGACTGACATAAAGGATATTAAACTAATTCGCGAACGAAGTAAACTATGTTTAACAAACTATTTTTTGCTACGCTGATTTGTAGCCTATTTGCTTTTTCCTCTTGCGAGAGGTACGATGACTCCTTCCAATCACGTAACGTCTGTTGCTGGACTCCTAAAGGGAATATTTTGTTGTTTACGACGACGTCTCCTTCTACTTGTGATATTGTTGGGTTCGAAACACCTGATAATGTTATGGAGGACCTTACACTTCCCAGTGAAATCTATTTCGAGAATTGCACTTATGCGGTGAATCGTATTGCCCCTTATGCTTTTTGGTTCAATAACTGTTTGCATAGTGTAGTAGTCTCTGAAGGGATAACTGCTGTTGGACGTGAGGCTTTCCGTGGATGTGATTCGTTGGAGACCGTGGTTCTGTCCGATGGAGTAAAGAGCCTTGGCCTCAATTGCTTTATGGACAGCAGGAAGTTGGCTACAATCAATCTTCCATCCTCCATTACTACGATTGACAACATGTCCTTTGTAGGGTGTACGAGTCTCAAGAATGTCCGTTTTGAGGCTTCTGTTGATACCTTGCATTTTGCTGTATTCCAAGATTGTGATAGCTTGCGCGACATTCATTTACCCGAAGGTATTCGCATCGTGGAAGGCCAGGTGTTTGCTTATAGTGGCTTGCGAGAGTTGATTCTTCCTGAGGGAGTTACTACGGTCCACACTGATATTGTCAATCATTGTGAGGACTTGAAGCATATTTCCTTTCCTTCGACGGTGAAGAGCTTGGAACTTCAGCACCTGGATTGCGATAGCTTGGAGTATTTCGATGTCAAGGCACTCACACCACCCTATCTTTATTTATACTTCTTCTGCCTGAACGAGGACATGAAAGTCCGTGTCCCAGCCGAGTCTCTGGATGCCTACCGAAATGCCGAAGTTTGGCGCTCATTGCACATAGAGGCATTGCCTGAAGAGATGTAAGGTTCACGTGAATATAGATGCCGTGGCGAATAAAAATGCCGAATTATTTGGAGTTGAGCGAAAAATATCTTAACTTTGCGCCGTTTTTGAAAGAGGCATTAGTAAAAATATTAAACAACATACTTTTTTTCAATCACTCTAATAAACACAAAAAGGCATTTATGAAAAGATTTCTGATGCTCATCCTCATTGCGATGAGCGTAACGTTGGGCTGTGCCCAGGACATTATTACCTTTAAGGATGGTTCACTGGTCAAAGGAACCGTTACGAAAGTAACCACCACCATGGTTGAGTACCAGGATGACCAAGGCACAAGGCATATTGCCAGCAAGTCACAAGTTTTCTCTATTAACTATGAGGGTGGACGTGTCGAGACATTTGATGTCCCAGGTCAATATCAAACGGTCGGTGTCTTCAGTCCAGAAACGGACGATCCAGATTTGACCCGAAGACTCCGTCGTCTGAAGATTTGGAGGAAGATTACCCGTGTCTATGGTGTCGTCAATCTGGTCGGTGGCTTGATTTTGATCAATGCCGAAGAAGACGAGGATAAAGAAGATGACTGGTCCTCTTCCTCTTCGTTGTCCAACCATACCTTAGGTGTTATTGGTATTGCCGAGGGTTCCACAGCTCTTGTTGTCAGCATCTGTCTGCAAGTACGTCGCAATAAGTTATTGCGCGAGAATAACTTGGTGGGCAGTATGCCTATCTTGCAGAAGGACTTCAAGATCAACGATAACTTGACCCTTTCTCCATCGGTCAACTTGATGAGTTACCGCAACAACCCGGCCGAGGGTATTGGCGCTGGTTTGAGCATCAAGTTCTGATTGGAAAGAGATAAATTGACCTAAGTCCCCTTGAAAGAGGGGATTTTTTGTGTGCCAGTAGGCAGAATTGGTGGAGAATCTTACTTTTCAGGCCCCGAAATGGTATTTATGAGGGGTGGAACACTACTTTTTTGCAGTTTTCTGGTGGAGTTTGGAGAAAAATACTTATATTTGCAGCAAAAAGATAGTTTATAACTTTCTTGATGACCTAAGTGATTTGACTGAATCAGAGCGATTTGGTGAGATAAAGTGAAGACCACAGATTAGTATGTTTTCGAACAAGTATAAAGTCGTTTGTTTTCGAGGAATTGTCCCCCTTGTCGTGTCAAGTCTTTTGCTACTATGCAGTTGTCGATTCGGCGACGAAGACAACTTGGATAGTTTGGCCAAGCGGACACGTAGCTTGACTTATTTCGCCTCGGTGACCCTGCCGACCCTGTCCTATAGCGACGAGCCGGTCGAGGATTGGGGTACGGAGGGTTTGAACCTCAACTGGGGCAAGTCGGTCGAGTTGGCAGTCTTTGCCGACGAGTTCGTGACCAGCAAGGACTCGACGGGCAAGGTGATTGAACCCGATGCTTTTCACCTCTCATACGACTATTACCAAGATGCCACGTTGCAGCGACAGACGCAACCCGCCGTGCTCGACTTCCAGTTCACGACTCAGGCGAAGCATGGTTATGGCGACAAATATGCCACCGAGGTGAACCTGGTCTATCCATACAGCAAGGCGTTGGATGGCAGTGGCACGGTGCGTAGTGCCTATTGCGACTCGTTGGCTATGGACTTCACCGGTCAGGATGGCAGGTTGACCACCGTGCGCGACAAGTATTTCCTGGCTTTGGGAAAGGCGCGGGCGGTGAGCAGCAAGAACGAAGTGACCCTGCTGGGTAGTGACGAGGACAGCGTGGTGCAGTTGCAACCCAAGGTGGCGATAGTCCGATTCTCGTTGATCGTACCAGCCCAGCGTGACTATAGTCTGTTGGAGTTCCTGCACGGGTTGAACATGACCCAACCAGGACATTACATAGAGCGCATCACTTTGACCAACCGACAGGCCGACGCCGGCGCTATCAGTCGGGCTTGGTTGAACCTGGAGAGCGGATGGATGGAATCGCAGCGCAATGCCATCCCGTCGTTGACCCTGAGTGATGCGAACCTCTTCTGGAACCACGAAGAGATACAACAGGATGAGGCGCAACCCTTGCGTGACGCCGGCAACGGTCAGACCTCGTGGGGCACTTCGTTCTATGTGGCATTCCCCTGCGTGGAGGAGGGTACCCTGCCGTTGGACCTGCAACTCACTGTTAATGTGCGACGTAGCGGGACGACGCCCGACCAGGACTATCACTTTTATGGCACCATCCAACCTGTGACTCTGGAGGAGGGCGGTTATTATGTCACCTCGGCCGTCCGTCTGCAGATGGCAACAGAGGAGGCAACGGAACCCGCCTCTATTTGCAAGGTGCCTTAGCCAATTGAGTATAAATCAATGCTTTTTTCGTGCAAAATGGGATTTTTCCCACTTTCATGACCCAAGAAACCCAAAATATTATTATTTTTGCAAAAGGATTGATTTTTTGTTTGCGTTTTATAGTGGCAAAGCGTGTTTAGGAAGATAGGAAAAGAGTATTTGAATACAGAAGATTGCCCAGAATTAACCCTCTATTAGACTACTTGCTTTATTATGCGAAATATAGTGAAACTGATGAAGTGGAGTTGGTTGTGGATGTTTGTTTCATCCTGTCATTTTGGCCACTCCGCAGAGGACATCCTGAATAAGTACAACGATGTCCCACGAGACTTGACTTTCCGTTTTCAAGCATCAGGACCTGGCGGTCAGACACGCGTCGTCCTGGAAGATGAAGAACTGAACGGTGTGCGCAGCACTTGGGAGAAGGAGGATCAGGTGGCTCTGTTCGACTTCGGTCAGGTCTTTGTGACTACCAATGGCGGAAAGAGTAACAGTGCCCTGGTGTTGAATTACAAGGAGCACGCCGACGAAAACCCAGATGATGGAATAGACTTCGCGGTATTTGCTGGACAGGCATTGGCCAAGATGGGAGACGACGTCTTTAACGGGAAGTCGTTTGCCTTGGTGTATCCTGCCAAAGCGGTGCAGGACGAGTCCTGTGCTTCGACGGAGGTGAATTTCAGCTTCGTCGGACAGGATGGTTCGTTGGAGCTCTTGCAGAGGAATTATTTATACGCGTGGGGGTGCGCGACCGGTATATGCGCGGATAAGGTTGTCACGCTCTATGAGGGTCAGACCTCGTGCAGCAGCAACCTCCCGTGGCATGCTCACCTGGCTGGCGGCGAGGACATCGTGCTGGACAACAAGATGTGCATCATTCGTTTCTCGATGGTGATTGGTAAGGTCTATGCCGGCGATCCAGACACCACCTGGATGACTTTGCAGCAATACCTGAATACTCAGAATCTGGAGATTGCCTCTATCGACGTCG
Organism: uncultured Bacteroidales bacterium; assembly: GCA_902776605.1. Lineage (GTDB taxonomy): Bacteria > Bacteroidota > Bacteroidia > Bacteroidales > UBA3663 > Liminaster. Next base: position 4,701 of record CACYQQ010000025.1, read on the forward strand.
CCAATATCAACACCAATCAGCCTGGCATCAGTGAAGCCAACCTGCTATTGCAGACGGGCGAGTTGGTATGGTCGCAGGCGGCAGACAGTTTTGTGACCGTCGTGCCTATCGACACACTCAAGGAGATACGACAGGAAAATGCCACTCCCGTATCGTACGAGGCAGGAGCCGAGCGCGTGGCATGGGGTTCCACTTTCTACCTCTCGGTGCCTTGTCCCGAGAAGACCAAATTGGATTTCCATCCGCTGCTCACCGTCAAGACCCGTTCCAAGGAGGATCGCCTCACCATGGGTCCGACCTACTTTGGTGCCATCACGACCAAGACTGTCAAGGAGGGAGACTACTACATGACTGCCCCCGTCGTGATGTTGGATGACGAGACCAAGTTACAGGAGGAGGCCAAGATCTATCTCTACTACCACTCCTCGTATGTCTGGGATACCCCGATAGATATTTACTAGAAAAGAGAAGAGTTCGGAATAATCGGAGTACTCTGAATACTCTGAGTAATCGGAAAACTACCGACCCTTTTACTCCTCTTTCTCTTCCCTAATTACTTTACCGAATCGAAAGAAACAACATGATGAAATATTCTTACCTTCTGCTTACCTTAGTGCTGACTGCCCTGTGCGTTGTCGCCTGTCGCGAAGATGAGACAGCCTCGTCGGAGCAGTTCACCCTCTCCATGGATGTGACCTTACCTCTGGAGCGAGAGGGGTTGACACGTGCTGCCGGTGACCCGGGCATCGCCGAGTTCTTTGAGCGTCCGCGTTACTTGTCACTCTTCCTGGCAGTGGGCGAACCAACCACTCCATCGGACAACCAAGTATATTTCTTCAACATCCCTTGCAGCCAGTCCGACTGGAAGCGCAGTGCCGACAGCTTGGTCTTTGTGGGTCGTTTCTCACAAATCATCAGTTGGGATCCCGAGGTGTCCATCACCTCGTCCACATCGATGCGTGCTTACCTGGTTGCCTCTTTCGATGCCTATACCACCGAGCCTATCGTACAGGTGAACAACTACCACAAGGTGACCAATACGGGATTCACCGAGAGCGCCTTGATTGACATGCAGTTCTATGCCTCGTCGGCGCTGGGCGGTTATACCGGATTCAGTCTGCGCGACATCTATTCCACTCCATACAACTTGTCGGAAAACCGTTTTAACGTTGTTCCTGCCAACAATCGTACAGGATACTATGGTACGGTGAAGCAGGTGGTGGGCAGTGGCACGGCCGGCATTATTTCCATCGCCGACACCCTCTACCACACCGCCGCCAAGGTCGATTTCCAGTGGAACACGGCAACCGCCTCACAAGAGAACGTCATGGTGAGTGCCACCGTGGACAATGCTCCGACCCGAGGATATCTGTTCCGCACTGCCGAGACGATTCCAGGTGTATCGACCTACAGCAAGGTGTTGCTTCGAGGCGGCAACGTGACCGCCGATGACATGAACCAAGGACATGCGGCACGCTATGCCGATGCTGAGGAGGTGAGTGTCGGTAGTCAGTGGAGTGGTAGGGCCTACACCTATGTCCTGCAACCCGGCGACCTGAGTTTCACCGTGACGACCAGTGAGGGAGGTTCAACATCGGCCACGGTGCAGCGTCCAGCCAGCAACGGCAACACCAACGACATCTTCGCCGCCTGGTACAAGTTGCCTTTCAATATCCGAGCAGCCCAATAAGGAGGCATAGAGAGTTGATACCTACTATTTGACAATCGTTAGTAATTGATATAAAGAATGAATACGAAACATCTGTTCCTGACAGCCACTTTGGCACTCACCACCTTCGGGATGGTGCAGGGTGCTGATTATATCCGTTATGTCTCGAAGACCAAGGGTGCCTACAACAATGACGGTACCACTTGGGCATCGGCCAAAGTGAACGTGCAGGATGCCATCAACGATATACAGAGCAAGTTGGAGAGTGGTGACCGCGGCTACGTCTTTGTCGAGGCGGGTACCTACAAGCCTACCCAGTCGGTAGCTGGCACAGGTAGTTCGACCCTCTACATGTCTATCCAGATTCCGGCAGGCGTGTCGGTCTATGGCGGTTTCTTGGGAACAGAGACTGGCAGTAATGCGCAGGCCATCATCGAGAAACGTCAGACCATCGAGACCGAGGTAGGCACCTACATGAAGAACCAGACTATCTTCACGGGTTCCCTCTCGTCGCAGGCAGTCTATGAATGGAATGTGGCAAAGCATCATTACATCACCTCTTACTACGGTAACTGCTATCACGTCGTCTGGTTCGGCACCAATGGTTACAATACCTTGGCCGATGGAACGCAGTCGTACAAGGCGTTGGCCGACTCCGCTGTATTGGATGGTGTCGTCATTCGTGACGGTTATGCCTTCAACAGCGACATCAAGAAGGCCCAGCACAATGCCTTTGGCGGTGGTGCCTACTTGGTGGAGAATGCCATCGTTCGCAACTGCGAAGTCTATCACTGTGAGGCATCGCGTGGTGGTGCAGGTTTCTATCTGGACCATGGCGGACGTGTGGAGAACTGTTATGTGCACGATTGTCAGACCCTTGGCGTCAATTCCACGACCGGTTTCGGTGGCGGTATTGAAGTCAACCAGAAAGGTGTCGTCACTCATTGTGCCCTCATCAACAACGTCGGTCGAAGCGGAGGTGGTCTCAGTTTGAACTACGACCCAACCGAAGACCCAACTGGCGCAGGCCAATATGCCCTGGCGGCCTCTTGTTGCTTGGTGGCACAGAATGTGGCTACTGTCGAGGCAGGTGGTGTCTATCTCAACCAAGGTGGACTCTTGAACGGCATGACCATTGTCAAGAACAAGACCTACGGAACGGGTGTTACACTGAACGGCATCGTGACGGGCCGAAGCGGCGGTGTCTATATCCGCGACCATGCGCGCCTGTACAATTCCGTATTGTGGGGCAACGAGACCAATGCCAACAACACGAACAATATTCAGTATGCCGCCACCCGTTCGTCATCGACCAACGAACTCAAGCCGTTGATGGCTTATGTGGCTATTTCGCGCGCCGACTATACCGACTGGTCAGGAACGAAGAAGATGGGAATCAGCAAGTTGGCCGATGATAATGTGAGCACAGGAGCCTCTTCTTCGTTGGAGAAATATGCGATGTTTACCACCATCAATGCCACTTGCGGACATATCGCCGACCAGGCAGGAAAGGCAATGAATGCTTCGTCTTCCTATCTGAAGAGTTGCCTATGGGTGCCAACCTCTTCTTCAGGTTTGTGCTATGCAGGTTTGCAGTTGCTGGACATCAACGAGTCGTCGAACATCGACATTTCGGAAGGCTATATCACCGATGACCTGATTGGCAAAGAGTTCAGTCCGAAGTGTACGTTGGGTTCCTATACCGCCGTGGTCGAGACCCCAGTACATACTGTCCTCAATGGTGTGAACACGATATTCGTCGATCCTAACCGTGTGAGCGGCAGCGAATATGGGCAGCCTGGTATCAGTTGGGACAGTCCGTTGGACAACTTGACCGACGCTTTGATATACTTCAAGGAGCGTGGTTTGACAGGTCAGGTTCTGGTCAAGGAGGGAACACTCTATACGGCAAGCCGTTCGGCACATAACCGTCTGCGTGGTACGACCATTCCGATGGTTTCGGGCGTGAATGTCTATGGTAGTTATGCAGCCGAATTGACCGGTACAGATACCTCTCGCCGCAATCCCGTAAGTTATCCGACCATTATTTCCGGTAAGGTGACCGAAGGTGACTATGCCAGCAATGTGGCCCATCTGGTGACCTTCGATGGTGTGACTAACAGTACGTTGGACGGATTCGAGTTGCGTTGGGCCAATGCCTCCAACCTCACCGACAATGCCAGCGGTGCCGGCATTCAGTTGGCTGATGCACAGAATATTAACATCAAGAATGTCCTGATTGCAGGATGTGCCGCCCAAGAGGGTGCAGCTGTCTATGCGACAGGAAGTTCGTCGGCCACTTTCGAGAACTGTATCTTCCACAACAATCAGGTGTGCCGTAACTACGACGAGGCTGGTTTTGCCAACACCTTGACAGGTGGCGTATTGCACGTAGGCGGCACTTCACAGTTGACATTCAACCATTGCGACATCCTGCGTAATGTAGGTTATGCCCTGCATGTCGAGGCATCGGCCAACGTCACGGTGAGCAACAATGTCTTCTTCGCCAACCAGAGTGAGGCATGTGCCGATACCAAGAAGGCCGCCCACCAGGCTTTGGCAGCTTTCCATGGTGCAACGTCACGGATTGCTGGTCAAAACAATATGTTCGATATCAAGTCTTTGGCTACCGACACCGAGGGACAGCCGACCATTTATGCCAGTGTCGGAAAGTCGGTCCTGACCCTGGATGGCACGGACGAGAGGACGTATGCCCGATTCAGCAATCCGACCAAGAACGCCGGTGTGAGCGAGGGTGGTGACATTACCTACTATGGTCGTGCCACCGACTTCACGCCCCACAGTTTGAATCCTATCGTCAATGCAGCTTCCTATAGTGGCGATCATACCACTTGGGGCATCGACATGATTGGTACGACCCGCGACTTTGGCGGTCGTCCTGATGTGGGAGCCGTCGAGAACTGTATTCCTACCGAGCAACCTGCTTACGGCACAACTATCTATGTGCGCGACTACAATACCTATAGTTACAATGCCGATGGTACGGTGCGTGATACTATTTCTATCGATCGCAGTAACACCAACTCCGACGGTACGTTGCGTGACGGTATGTCGTGGGCCAATGCCATCAACGGTAATGCAGGCTATCCTTATGTGCAGGATGTCTATACTCCGGTGACAAACATCCAGACATCGACCATCGAGAACCCCGTGCTTTATCGCCTGAGTGCATTGAACAAAGGTGGTCGCTATCACCTTAAGTGGAACGCTAACAATTACTTCTACATCTGTTTGGAGGAGTCTGCCGATGAGTTTATCTTTATCGAGTCTGGTACGGAGGGTCTATACTATATTTACGATTATACCGTAAAACAATACTGCAAATACACATCGACGGGAGAATCTTCAAAGAGTGTTCAAATACAGACGGGTCTGTCTGGCAACACGTTGTGGCAAGTAGATCCAGTGGGTGGTACCATCTGTCCGAAAGGCTCATCTAATTCGTGGTGTTACGATCATGGAAATGGACAACTCAATTCTGGAAATGCGCAAGTTGGCTTGAAGAATAAGACGGATGCTAACAGTAAATCATGGTGGTTTGAGCAGAAGAGCACCCAGGAACTGCCGCTCAACGGTTTGCAATATGCCGTCAACTGTGCTTCGGATGCCATGACATCGAGCTCCGTGACCCGCTCGGAGACTGTGACTGAACAAAGTGGTAACATTGCCCCTTACAAATTCACTGTTACTCATTATTACTACGACAAAAAACCGGATGCTACGGAACTCGCCGTTTGGGTGGGTGCGGGTATCTATACCAACCCCCGAGGTTTTCAGATTAAGAACCATGCCAAGGTCTATGGTGGTTTCCCTCGTGTGGGCAGCCCAGGTATGGAGGAGCGTCATCCACAGCTTTCCACGGGCATTCCTCTTTCGGACGAGAACCAAGCTTTGGGTCTCCAAGTACAGGATTACGAGACCATCCTTCAGACCCATCATTCTATCGCAGAGCGTGATGCCAGTTATGCTGCCGACATTAATTCGAGCAGCGTATTGTGGCACCCCGTCGAGTGCCGTCTGACCACCGATGATAACTATGACAAGCCCGCTTCGAGCCGTGTCATCTATGAAGATTGTGAGTGGGATGGTTTCACCATGCGTTATGGCTACAAGCGCAATTGCGGTGGTCGTAACGGTGGTGCCGGCGTACAGTTGTACGAGAATGTCGAAGTACGCAACTGTGTGATCCGCGACAATCTCTCTGCCAAGGGCATGGGACGTCTGCGTGGTGCGGGCATCTACTGTGATGGTCCGCAATCGAAGATCATCAACTGCTTTGTGATGAACAACAAGGGTATTGCTAGCTACGGCTTGAATAATGGCGGTCATGGAGGAGGCCTCTTTATGATACATGGTACGGCCTATAACTCCGTCTTTTGTGGCAACGAACTGAAAAGTGTCAATAGTGGTGGCACCATCCGTGGCGCGGGCTGTTACTTCGAATCGGCCAACTTCTATAACAACACGGTTGTGGGCAACAAGGGTGCCTCGGCTTTGGGTGTTTGGACAAACTCAAAGGCAGAGTCTCACCTCACCCTCTACAACTGTATTATCATGGCAGGTAACGAATCTCTGCTTGACCGAAATGGTAGTGGCATCCCTATTGCTTTCAGTAACTGCTTCCTCCAGAGCCTGAAGGCGAAGATTGATCCAACCAATGGTGAAGCCAACATCACAATTGGAGCAGAGAATTATATCAATCTCAATAAGAGTGCCACGGTAGCTAATCCTTTTGCCCTCGATTATAACACAGCAGTGGCCAACAATGACTATCGTATCCACATGAAGGATGACTACAACTGTGTGAACCTGGGTACCGAGGAATTGGGATATGACATGGATGGCGTTACTCCAGTCGTTCTGCCAGATGTCGATATGGACTATACCGATCGTGTGCAGGATTGCCGCGTCGATATCGGTGCTTACGAGTACAACGGTGCAGCCTCCATCACGCCGGATGTCACTACCATGGCAGGAGCCGCCATCTATTATGTCAGCGAATTGGGCTTTGGCTCGACCCAGGCTTATAATCCAGCTAATGCCGCTTGTGCTCCAAAACTCCAGAAGGTGCTTGATGCGGCTGGTCGTTACAAGGCCATGCATCCCGATGTCCGCATCATCGTGAAGTTGGCAGGTGTGGATGCTACAGTCTCGGGTTATCGGGAGAGTTCTTGCTTCAAGTATTATCCTTGCCGCACCAGCGACGAGAACAACGACAATGTCCGTGTGTGGAGCATCCAAGTGCCTCGCGGTGTCGAGGTTTGGGGTGGTTATACCGTGGAGGGCTTGACAGCCAACCAAGCAGCTGCCGCCTTTACCGATGACGAACGTTCGGTGATGTATCACCCGACCTTCCTCCAGACGGCCTATACGAACCGTCATCTGCACGAAGAGGTCAAGGCCTACCACGTCGTCACCTTCACCGACCGCATCTTCGACATTGACGGCAATCCGTATCTGGCGGGTGACGCAATCGCCAATGTATCATTGAGTTCTTATGATGCAAGTGCTTCGTACGAAGAGTCCGACTTCGCCCACTTGTCGGACCTGAACGTCACCGACCGAGCTGTGTTGGATGGCCTCTTCCTGGTGGGAGGTCAAGCTGACGGCGAGAACTATGGTTCGGCCGCCTCGCAGGTCAACATCAACCAGTATGGTGGTGCTGCCGTGGTGACCGACTTCGCGCACGTGCGTAATTGTATATTGAAGAACAATACAGCAACCTATGGTGGCGCCTTGGCCTTGATGAACAAGGGTCTGGTTTCCGGCTGCCTCATCATTGACAACGAGGCCGAGTACGGTGGCGGTGTCTATGTCGTCGAGGATGGCGTCACAATGTCCGACGGCGTGCAGAACAACACTTCGCAGGGAGCAGCATCCACCTTGGATGCCAACATGCCGCACGTCTATACCTCCACGATTGTCAAGAATATGGGTGTCGTACAAGGTGGCGGATTGTGGTTCTCGAACGATGCCGCACTCCCTAATGTGCGTGTCAACTCGACCGTCCTTTGGCAGAACGACTCGCCCGACCAGGCCAACGTCGCCGGTCAGACCAGTCCGGACCTGCCATTGGACAACAGTATCTCGACCTTCGAGTGGTACCCATTTGCCTACTCGGCTGTACAGAGTGTACGTGTGTCGGGTACCAGCAACATCTATGTGGATATCCAGAACCGCAGCGGTAACCGTTTCGGTGTGGACTCCAAGACCGACTCGACGGTCTATAACGGCAAAGTCATTGCCATCGACACCACGCAGGTCAACTACTACGGCTTGACCATCTTCTCGGCCCTCTGCCGTACCGGTATGCCCTACACTTCTTATGAAGAGTTGGTCAACACGATGGGTCTGTCTCAGTTGGACTACAACAAGTGGAACCGTGACACCGTACCCGTCGGCACCAATGCCCGTTCCTATATCGACATCGGTGCCCGTGCTTATCCATCGTCACCAACCGCCGATCTGGACCATCCGTTCCTCCGCCTCTTCGTGGCCGAGACACAGGATGTCAACATGGATGCTTATCAGGCCATGCAGGACTATGCTGCCGAGGCCGACGAGAATGACCCGAACTACATTTACGGTCTGTTAGGTTCTTCGTTTGCCTATCCGTTCCAGAACCTGGACGATGCGTTGGAGTACATCAGTGAGTTGCGTAAGTACGACCTGTGGCGCGACAAGGCCAACAACATGCCGTTCGAGATTTGTATCGCCCGAGGCGACTACTTCCCGCAACGCGATATGCAAGGTAACTACGGTTACTCGTTGGCCAATACCTTCCTCATTCCGGAGGGCGTCATCCTGACGGGTGGTTTCGACTGCAACAACCTCTATGGTCAGTACCTGAAGCCCAGCAACTTAGCCCCTTCACAATACACCACCAACCTCAACAGCAACGTTGTCCGTTTCAGCAACGACACCCTCAATACGGTGGGTCTGACTGGAAGGCAGATTGAGTTGATCCAGTTGCCATTGGACACCCTCTCGGCACGACGCATCCAGGAGGATTTGAACTTCAACAACATCCTGGAGCCTTGGGAGTTCCAGAACCAGACCAACCTCTCGGGTAATGCGGTCAACCTCCAGAACTCAGGTGTATATCATGTCGTTTCGGTCATCCCATACGCACCGGGTGTCGGACAGTTGCCAACCCCAACGTATGTCAACCCCGACTACGATGCTCATGGTCAGCAGAATGGCTACGGCTTGGAGTCGAAGTATGTGGGACAACCCGTTGTCATCGATGGTGTTCATATCAGTGACGGTTATGCCCAGGACTATGTGGATGGTTCATTGAACGATATCGGTATCTACGACTACTATCGTGGGGCCGGTCTGCACGGCACCGGCAACTGGTATTGCGAAGAGTTGGACGGCTCCGACGATGACCTGAAACACCAGGATATCCAGAATGCCGTTGCCTACCGTGACATTCCATTGTATATCCGCAACTCGCAGTTCATCAACAACCAGGCCGGTTATGGTGCTGCCATGGATGTCAATATCTCTACACATATATATAATTGTATATTTGCCGAGAACAAGGCATTGGCACAGACCGAAACCGTCAACTGGATTGTGTCGGCCAAGACATCGGAATATGGTCAGCGTAAGAAGACCACCATCAGCTATCCAGGACAGGGAGCTGCCATCTTCTTCAGCAAGGAGTTGGAGGTCTATAACACCATCTTCTCCAACAACGAGGCAGTGGATGAAGCTGCTGTCAACAGCAAGAACGTGACCTACGCTGCTTATCCGACCCTCCAGAATCCGAACTCGACCTTGCACACCTATGGTGGTGCCGGTGCCGCTATCTGTGGTGGTTACAACAGTCACTTGAAGGTCATCAACTGCGACATCGTCAACAACCGCGCTTGTCTCTATCCGGGTATCTTCACGATGAATCCGAACCACGGTTTGGACTACACGTCGGAGGCCACCGAAAACGACTATAACCTGGTTTCCAATACCCTCTTCTGGGGCAACGACGTCACCCCAGGTGTCGGCTCGGAAAATACTTTTGCTCAGGGTCTTTGCATCAACTACAGCAACGAACCTGCCGGTTCGACACAATATGACATTCTGTTGAGCAAAGCACCTCAGTCGCAGACCGATTTGGACCAGAACTTCAGCGAGGCCCTTTGGTTCAGCGCGTACGAGAAGGGTCGTGCCAAGACCGCCGTCAACAGCAACGACTACCGTATGCTCCAGTACCGTCCCGACGAGTATATCTCCAAGACACTGTATAAGTACTGGGCCGACAACTATGCCGAGGCAGGTTCCAACTATCGCGTCCAGAACATCAACATCACGTTGAGTTCCGACAACGACGACATCGAAGGTCCAAACTTCTGCAATCCTTCGGCTACGGCGGGTTGCGACGGTTACAACGAGGCCGCCGACTGGTCGCGTGCCCGTCTGAACAACTTGACCGACAACGGTTCTACGTTCCTGAGTCAGGACGTAATCGACGCTGGTCCAGATGGCTTCATCGTCTCTTGGCAACGTCGTTCGGACGAGAGTTACGAGGGTGATGGTGCCTACTACCAGACCTACTATGCCAACGCCGAGAACGAGCGAAGCATGGATATGGGCTTCGACATCTACATGCGTTCCGTTGCTACCTATGCCAACTTGGCTCGTGTGGCAGCCGACCCATCGCCCACACACCGAGTAGCTTATATCGACATCGGTGTTTACGAATATCCGCACAGCAAGCTGGTTCCTTACGTTGAGGGTGACGCCGTCGATATTCTTTGGGTATCCACTATCGAACGTCCTGAAAACGGCACCCCGGATGGCAAACTCTGGGAGACGCCAACTTCCGACCTCCAACGTGCCATCGAGACCCTCATGGCGAGCCGTAACGGTCACCGCAAGGAGATCCGAATCATGGATGGCGAGTATGCTCCAATGAATACGTTTAATGGTTTCCGTTCCTTCTATATCAACACCAAGGATCTCAACAACGAAGCTTACTTCCCTGTCGAGGCCTTTGTGGGCGACCGATTGAAGAGCGATACCGAGGACCTGGCGAAACTGTTTGTCCGTTCCTTGACCATCAAGGGCGGTTACAGCAAAGACCTTCGTGATCAGTACGATACCGAGCTCTATCCTGCCACCATCCGTTCTACCGACCGTTTGGATGGTACGAGCGACACGTGGAATCACCTCTTCCTCATCGACGATGCTACGCAACGTTATGGTCGAGGCGAGACTCCTGCCACCGGTTTCGGTTCCAAGATCTACGAGGGACAGGTGACCACCATTCCTATTCAGTTGGATGGTCTCCACTTTGTCAACAATCAGGCCCTGGCCGGTACACATGGTGCCGCTATCCGTTACAACGATCAGGTCAACAACTACATCAACGAGGGTACCCCTTACACCGACTATGTCGATGCACCTCTCTCGGCCAATGTTTCTATCACCAAGGCCGAGTATGATGCCCTCAAGAATGTACCAAACTCGGGTGTGAACTGTACCTATTGGACCGACGAGACATACACTATCCCATCGACGACAGGTCCTACCAACTATGTGCTCTATTATCGCACCATCCAACATCCGTCTAAGTTGACGCTCACCAAGTGCTGTGTCATGAACAGTGGTACGCACTATGATGCTTCGACCCGTCAGGATTACAGTTCTTCGGCTGTCTATATTGGTCAATATGGTGGCGATGCGTTGATTTACAACTCCGTCTTCCATAGCAACTGGGGCAACCCGTTGGAGGCATACAACACCCGAACTATCAACAATACCGTTGCTTTGAATCACGGTCGTTGGATCTTGATGAACTCGGGCAATATCGACGATTTCTACGAGACGGGTAGTGAGACCGGTACCGGTGAGATGTTGGCCAATGGTTTGCGTCGTTCACCTCAGCGTGAACAGCAGGAGACGGGCAGTGGTGTCATCACCATGGGTACGTACCAACCCCGTCACTCCAAGATTATGAACACCGTCTTGTGGCGAAATAACCCTGCCACCGAGGGTGGTGCTCTGGTCTATGGCAAGCAGTTCGCTCTGGATGGATATGTATCGGACCGCGATGCGGCTTCGGACAGCATCTTCCGTCGCAACTCTTACACCCGCTATGAGAATGGTGCTCTGTTGATTACCGAGGGTACCGACTACAACGATACCGCTTTCGTGAACAACTACTGGAACACCTACCTCTCGTTGGACAACCAGAACATCTCGGCTGGACCGAACTTCAAGGATCCGAAGATAAGTGCCACCGATGCTCTGCCACAAGGCGAGATCGAGCAACGTGACTTCAGTCTGTTGCCAAGTGTCCGTCTGGTCGATAAGGGCGATACGTTGATCTATTCAGATGAGGTCTATGACATGGCGTGGATTCCAACCACCGAGTTGGACTACCTGGATCAGGACCGTGTCATCTCTCTGAGCATCGAGGTGGGTGCCATCGAGTATCCACAACCCTTGCTCCGTGTCATCTACGTCGATCCTACTCAGCAGGAGAACAAGACCGGTCTGGGTTGGGGCTCGACCATGAATGCCGAGAACCTCCAGAATGCCATCGACATGGCGGCTATCTACAGTGCCACCAATGCTGTCGAGATTGATCCTGTCACGCAGCAAGTCATTGACCGCAACGAGGCATACGTCTTTGTGAAGGGTGACAACAATACCACCTTCCCGGAAGTTACTTTGCGCAGTGGTGTCAACATCTTCGGCAGTATCGACCCGAACAACGTGACCGACTCGGTACGTTACACCATCGACGAACGGACGGGTCAATACCTCTATCCTTATTTGCAAGAGGATGTGCGTAAGGTCATTGCCAACCGTCCGGGTCTGGTAGGTGTCAGCACCGAACGTACCATTGTGCCGTATGTCACCACGGGTCAGAACAATGCTTTCGACACCGAGCGACCCACTCGTCTGGATGGTATCCAAGTCTCGGCTACCTCTTCTTCCAACCCGTCGGGCGCCATCTTGGACCCTGTGCTGGAGATCAATCCAACCTCGATGGTTGAGGGTGAGATTCCTGCCGTGGCCATCACCAATATCCTGGTGGCCGACAACGATGCTACGGGCAGTCGGGTGAATGTGGCCAACGTGAACAACTCGTTGATCTA
>CACYQQ010000026.1 GCA_902776605.1 uncultured Bacteroidales bacterium
TTTGCCGAGGCCCTCAACCGTGCCGGCTATCCCGACATGGCTTACGGTTTCCTGATGGGTGGTCCTGCTGGTTATTATGGCACCGTCTATCCCGATGTTGATGCTCATGGCAACGCTACGACCACCGAGAGTAAGCCTGTGAATTACAAGGGATTGGATTCCAACGGTAGGAACATCGGTATGACGCGCAACCTCTTCGGTCTGCGTTACCCAATCAGCACCGGCATCTGCGACAACGCTGTCGATTCGGCGCTCCTCTATTTCGATACCCGTTACTACACATCGGCCACCAGCAATGCCTTCGAGGGCATCGTTGTCCGTGGTCCTTGGCGTAGTGCTTCGGGTCTGCGCGGCCGCCAGTTGATGCGCTACAAGACCACCTCCGACTTCGCTAATGGTCAGACGCTTAGCAGTTGTGCCAACAAGGCCGACTCCATCTACCTCATCGAGAAGATCATCATGGACGAGGCCGCCCTCGAACTGGGTCACGAAGGTCAACGTTTCCCCGACCTCGTGCGCGTATCCCGTCGTATGGATAAGTCCGGTTCGGTCGTAGTCAATGGTCAGACCTACTCGCTGACCAACGACGGCATCTCCGGCACGCAGTATTTCCAGAACGTCCTCGGTAAGAAGAAGAGTATCAATGTCTTGGGCTCTGCTCAATACAGCGACGAGAACTCTTGGTTCATCGGGGAGTAATGGTTAAGGGTTAACGTTTACCGGTTAAGGGTTAATGTTTACCGTTTAACGGTTAAATTCTGACGATTAACACCTGTCGTTCAAGCATAGTAAAGGTCGGTTTCCACTTCTGGAAACCGACCTTTTTTGGGTCCCATGCATAGCGGGAACAAGGAGCTATAGCACATTCTGGAACTATATTGTGCGAGAAAACGTCTGTTGAAAAACGAACTTTTAACTATTAATCCTTCATTTTTAACTCCTGTATGAATAATACATGCTTATCCACCGAGTTGTGAACAATGGTTGATAACTGTGCAAATCTCGTTCACAACTGTTGATAACTTGGTGAATAACTCCCTTTATTCCTATTTCGGCTTACTTATCCACCACTTTTGTGGATAACTTTCCTTATCGGTTCCCATCCCTTTGCCCTGCCGTTGCTCTCCTTGTGCTTCGGTTGAGGTGCTGCAGATTTCCCGCTTTGTTTCTCCCTTCTTTCTCCCTTTAAAAGGCAGCAAAAAGGGAGAAGGTCGATAAAAGGTCTAACGTAGGAATACGGATGCAGCGGGAGGGGAAGGCGAAAGGAAAAGCTGTATGAAAATGTCGTTGAAATGGTTATAATCTGGCGCAATCTGTGAAAAATCGTGAGATTGCGCCAGATTATAGTGTTATTATTTGGCGCAATCTGACATTTTTATTAACTTTGCGCCAGATAATAAATATTAGTCAAATGGAAAATTCAATTGTAGGCCGTGAAAAAGAGATCAAGGAACTTAAGAAATTTCTTTCTTCGGATCAGTCTGAATTTATAGCCGTCTATGGAAGACGACGTGTCGGCAAGACTTTCCTTATTAAGGAGCTTTTGGAAGGACACTTCTGCTTTAGAATGACGGGTAAGGAAAATGCCCGTTTAGGAGATCAGTTGCTGAATTTCTCGTATGCTTTGTCGGATTTTCTTGGAGATGACCATGTGCCTCAGGATTGGTCAGAGGCATTCCGTTTGCTTTCGAAGAATATAGAGAAGCAGGAGGATGGTCCGAAAATCATCTTCATTGACGAACTCCCTTGGCTCGATACACCGAAATCGCGTTTCCTTGGTGCGTTGGAACATTTCTGGAACAATTGGGCTTATTATAGGAAAGATATCAAACTGATTGTTTGTGGTTCTGCAACTTCGTGGATGCTGAATAAGTTGATAAATTCTCGTGGAGGATTGCATAACCGTGTGACTCATAAAATGTTGATTTCTCCATTCTGCCTCGAAGAAATGGAGCAGTACTTCCATAGCAGAGGCTTCAACTATGAACGTCCGGAAATGATAGACTGCTATATGGCAGTGGGAGGTGTCGCTTATTATTTGTCTTTGTTCGACAAGGATAAAAGTGTGGCAGAGAATATCAATAGCTTATGTTTTACCAATGGGGGTGAACTAACAGATGAGTTTGACCGATTGTATGATTCTCTATTTAGAAAGGCAGAGAACCATTTCGCTGTTATAAATGCGCTTAGCAGTGCCCGAAAAGGAATGACTCGTTTGGATCTCATAACTAAGGCTAAACTGCCGAATAACGGAAATCTATCCGCGTTGCTTGAAGAATTAGAGACATGTGAATTCATCCGTTCCTACTATCCGTTTGGCAAAGAGAAGAAGAATAAGATGTTTCAGTTGACAGACCAGTTTTCTCTTTTCTACCTTCACTTTATGAAGGATAAAGGAAACGTAGGCAAAAACTATTGGCTTCAGAAAATTGGCACACCTGAATATGCAGCCTGGTCGGGTTATTCTTTTGAAACGGTATGTTTACACCATATTGAGCAGATAGTCAATGCATTGGGTATTAGTGGCACATTCTATTCTCCATGCTCATGGGCGTATCGACCATCGGAAGCTGTATTAAATGATGCAGACGCAGACGAGGATACAAAGACAGGTGGTCAGATTGACTTGCTTATAGACAGGAGTGACAAAACTATCAGTGTCTGCGAGATGAAGTATGCTGGCGGAGAATACGAAATAACGAAAGCATACGCTAGCCATGTCGAGCAGAGACTTCGAACATTCAGAAAGGTGACGAATACCAAGAAATCATTTTCAATAGTATATGTTACACCTTTTGGCCTCTTAAATAATATGTACGCAAGAAAGGTCAACAAACAAGTGACTGCTGATGATTTATTCAAGAAGGTTTGACTTTGAATTGTCGGAGTTTGTAATAAACACGAACGGCACGAAACACACGAACAATATTTAATCACCGAATCAAACGAATGAAACAAAAATAATTGTCTTCAATTAAGTCATAGGATTGTCTTGCATCGCTCTCGCATCCACAAAAAATTGTCTTTGTATTGTCTTCAATTGACGGAGTTTGAAAAAAAAGAACGGCACGAAACACTATTGCAAGGATTGTGGGAGATGCAAGATTTAATCTTGAAAAAATGTCGGTGAAAACGTTATAATCTGGCGCAATCTATGAAAAAGTCGAGATTGCGCCAGATTATAGTGTTATTATTTGGCGCAATCTCATATTTTTTTGGACATTGCGCCAGGTAATAATTGAAAATAAAGGCTCGCGAAATACGATGGAATTAATGTCCCGCAGAAATGGCAGAAATAGCAGAAATGTATAGTGACGTGAAATTCGCGACCAATAGGATTTCCTTTATTTCCGCCATTTCTGCGGGACTAAAAATGTGGATATAGAGATCCTTCGACTGCGCTCAGGATGACATAGGGGGGAGGATTTTACTCTCAACCCCCTCATCTCCCTTCCACATAGATGGCTTTGGGACGGGCGGGACAGTAGAACTCGCACGCACCGCAACCGGTGCAGAGGCGAGGATGGATGCGGGGCACCTTGAAACCGTCTTTTTCGACAGGAAGGATGGCCTTGTAGGGACAGTGGCGAAGACAGGCATCGCAAGGGATATGCTCTGTCTGCGTGAGGCAGGTGAGGCTGTTGAACTGCGCCCAACCGAGGTGATGTTCCACTTTCTGCGCCTCGCTGACCAGGTCGAGCAGACCCTCCTCGCAGACATCAGCGCAACGGTGACAGTTCGGGCGGCAATAACCCAGTTCAAAACTCACCGTGGGTTTGCCTTGGGCATCGTGGATGTCATAGACCTCGTATTCGGTGGTGGCGGGGCGAAGGATATGTTCGGGGCAGACCTCGATGCACTTGCCGCAAGCGGTGCACGCCTTCAGGAAGTCGGGATAGTCCCGACGGGTGGGCGGGAGGATCGGGTATTGGCGCACGGCAGCGGTAGAGCCGTCGGGCATGGAGGTATGTATCTGTTTCTCAAAGCGTTCGCCTTGCAGCAGGGCGTTGACCGACCCGTCGGACGCCTGTTCGGCATTGAGGACTTTTACCTGCGCGGTGTCGTGCCCCACATAGCGGTGTAAGGGGTCTTCGTTATGCCATTGTTCCATCGTCTTTCACTTTTTGAATGAGGGACTCCATCTGATGCAGCGCCCGGGGTATATCGACCTGCTCGGGGCACTGCGAGAGACACTTCTGACAACTGATGCAGCGGTCGGCCTGCGCCAGTCGGGGGATGCGGTCGAGTCGTTCCAGAAAACGTTGACAATCACTCCGATAGTGCTCGGAGTTGCTTTCGCGTGGGTCGGGAAGTCGGCCCTCGGCGGCCAGTTCGTTATACAGCGAGAGGTTCTTGGCAATATCGACGCCGTAGGGGCAACGGCACTTGCCGCAGTCGGTACAGCCGTTGCGTAGCATCTGTTGGTCGGGGTGTCGGTTTGGCCGCGTGCAGGCGACAGGTAGCAGCGAGAGCAGACTCCATCCCAGAGCCGTCAACCCCATCCGCTGGAGCAGTTCCCGTCGCGTCATTTCGTTGTTTTTCATGGCACAAAGGTAATGCTATTTTTGGTTACTTCCAAATAAAAAGAGAGTAAAGTGTAAAGGGTAAAGTGTAAAGTAGTTTGCTTCGGTTGCGCCGAAAATATATCTCTCGCAGAGTTTAAGAGAGTGAAATGGTGTTTTTTCTATAACTCTGAATCCTTTGTTCGTGTTTTTCGTGGGTTATAATAACTCCGACAATTAAAAACAATGAAAGACAATTATAACTGGAGGCGTGTGAGCAATGCAAATTAAAAAAAGTTAATTGAAGACAATGTTATTGTCGTGAAGATGCACTACTATTCCAAATTGTTACACAAAGAGTTTTGCCAAGAATATTGAGTAATATATATCTTCATTTCTTATTGAGGTAATGTGAAATTCATATAGTTGGTATAGCAACAAGTTGAAAAATAACTATTTGTTTTTGTTGTTTCAAAATAATGATGTATATTTGCAGTGTTGAATATAAATAAAAATAGTCGGCTTATGAAAAGAATCTTTATATCTTTATTGCTGGCAGTATGTACTATCTGCATGGCTCAGACTCAACACATGAAGTTCAAAGGTGTCCCTATGGAGGGAAGCATTCGTGAGTTTGCTAATCAGTTGTCCAAAAAGGGTTTTACATCCTTGGGCGTTGATAATGGTGTCGCCTTGTTGTCGGGCGAATTTGCAAGTTACAAAGGTTGTACCATTGGTGCTGTATCTGACCAGAGTGGCATGGTGTGTAAAGTTGTCGTCATTTTCCCCGAAATGGACAAATGGGGTGATTTGGAACATTGCTACATGAACTTTAAGTCCATGTTGTCTGAAAAGTATGGTAAGCCAAAGGAGTGTACGGAACTATTCCAAGATAAATATGTGGATGATGATTCTGATAGACTATATGCAGTCAAGTTCGATCAGTGTAAATATATTTCGGCTTTTACAGGAGACAATGGAGAGATTAAGTTGGAAATAACACATCAGCAAATGTCGTGCTTTGTAAGGCTGACATATTATGACAATGCTAATCAAGAGGCATTGAGGAAGCAAATTATGGAAGACCTTTAGTCCTTCAATTAGTAAATATGACAAAGGAAGAGTACGAGCGTTTGCTCAAATCGGATTATTGGAAAGGTTTTACTTTTTCCTTGATTAAGGAAAGAGACTATACTTGTGCTGATTGTGGGCGTAGGTTCCCGAATGAAAGGAACAAACTTCAGGTTCATCATCTGGTTTATAGGGATGTCAATCCATGGTCTTATAAACCAGAGGAATTGCTCGTGCTTTGTGAAGATTGCCATAAAAAACGCCATGGTATAAAGACGGTGCCGACTTATACCCAGTTCACTTCAAAAAGAGAAAGTGAAAATAGTTATACCAAGACATATTCTTATTCTACGGCAAGTAAAGAAGAAAAGAATCATTCATCTTCTCGTTCCAATGGTACATTATATCAGAGGAAGACATATGGAAACTATAACCATGTTCAACCTCGGAAGACTTGGAGCAAGATGGCAATGGTCTTTATATGTGTTGTTTTAGTTTTCATAGGAATATCTTTTGTCTCGACCTTTGTCCATCCTTCTCGCGAAGTGGCTCCTGTTCAGAGGACACCGAAAGTTCAAACAACCCAAACGGTGTCTCATCCTACAAGTACACAGACGGTTAGAACAACAAGAAAGCTGACTTCTGGTACATCAAAAAAACGAAACTCATCTAATTCTGCCAGACGAAAGAAACATAGTCCTTCAAGTAGGGGCTCAAACCAGAATATTGATATTTCTGTACCTGAAATTGAAGTGCCGGAAGTCGTTTTGGATGCGTCGGATATATTTGATACTTCCGATGCTCAATTAGTTACTTCGGAGAAAGACAAATTCCCAAAGAGGAGTGATGATGCATCTAATTTTGGAAGTATCGAAGAGATGCATCATGCCCAAGTAGTTAAGCAAGCACGAAAGGCTGGTGTGAGCACGGAGGGCAGCACGACCGAGATTTTGGAGAGGATAAACCATGCCCAAGTAGTCAAGCAGGCACGAAAGGCAGGAGTGAGTACCGAGGGCAGCACGACCGAGATTTTGGAGAGGATAAACCATGCCCAAGTAGTCAAGCAGGCACGAAAAGCTGGAGTTAGCACGGAGGGCAGCACGATCGAGATTTTGGAGAGGATAAACCATGCCCAAGTAGTCAAGCAGGCACGAAAGGCAGGAGTGAGTACCGAGGGCAGTACGACTGAGATTTTGGATAGAATAATTAATGCACGTTCGGTTGAATTTCAGCAGAAAACAAATAGCAATAGTCAGTTGGATGAAACAACGTTGAACATGATAAACGGAATGGTAAAGTAACGGCCTGTTACAATAACTTTTAGTATCTCATTTAAGTTCAGAGAAATGGCATAAACTGTTTCTTGAGGGACGATAGGAAAGGCCGCGAGGAAATCGGTTGCCCTCTAAAGGGGAGGAGGAAGGGAAGAAAATATATGCTGTACGTGGTACAATAAGGGCAGCGTTGGGGAGAGACGGGCGACGTGTTGTTTTTCTAAAGAAACGGAGGGAAAGAGACCGAATTTTGGCACGAAAAAGAGCAAAACAGCGGGGTTGACTACAAAAAAGTACGTTGTTTTGCTAATTTTGTGCCGATATTGGAGTATGTTTGAAAAAAAATTATCATCTTTGCATGGGTTATAAGAGACGCGAACCGATTTCCGACATGAAAAACTTAGGGGCATTGAGGATTTTTCAGTTAGTCTTTATAACTTGGGCAAAGAAAATAAATCAATAACCATAATCAACCAATTAACACGTTTTTCGCAATGAAAAAAATCTACACATTGATGGCTGTTGCTGCTATGTCCTCACTGGCCATGGCTCAGTCTGGCAGTTACATTACCGAGGACACCGACTTGGAGGCCACTTGGGACATGTCGGACTTCTACAACATCAGCGGTATCACGATTGAGAATTCAACCGCAACCGTGAAGTTTTTCTGTTTGAATGCCTCTGCACTTCCACCTGCATTCGTCTATTCAGGAGAGTGGCACCCTGTCACCTTGAAAAACGGTGGCGT
The DNA here is from genome assembly GCA_902776605.1 of uncultured Bacteroidales bacterium. Lineage (GTDB taxonomy): Bacteria > Bacteroidota > Bacteroidia > Bacteroidales > UBA3663 > Liminaster. Next base: position 7,596 of record CACYQQ010000026.1, read on the forward strand.
CGTAAAGTTCTTCGACGAGCCGAAGTATGACTACCCTACTCCCGAGAATTTTGAAGAACTCGACATGCCTGCCGGTTTCGACGGAACGTGGGATGACGTTGCTCCTTATTTAAACACGAAGCGTGCCCTCGAGAATGACTGGGTCATTGAGGGTACTGGCAATGCCATCTATCTGGACTCACGTTGTCGCCTGGGCGGTACCATTTCGGGTAGGGGCGAACTCACCATCTATGTGTCGAACAACGATACGCTCGACTTCCTGTGCGGAAATCTGAATAAGCCAGATTCACTCAAGACCTTCATGGGTACGATTTTTATCAAGAGTCTGGATGGCTACGCTTGTGATACCATCAACTTCGGTAGCACCTTCCGTCCTGGCTACAATGAATCGAAGGGAGAGGCCTGCTATATGAGCCGACAGACTTATGCCGGTTCATGTACCCTCTTCGACATCACCTCCTTCGGTGGCAACGTCGTTTGGAACCAGTCAGCTGGTGGCAGTCTGGTTTATCCAGCCATCACCGGTAAGGGTAAAATTCTCACCGGTACGTTCCCATACTTCAACGGCGGTGTCAATATCAACAATGAGGCTATCACAGCTACCTACGATGCCGACGTTATCCTGACCAACAGTGAGACCCACGACTTTGAGGTCTATGGCAATAACCTCGTCTTCAACGGCACCATCACTGGTCAGCATCGTTATATGTACGTACGTTCAGCTGCACAGGTTTACTTCAATAACCCTGCGCCAAGCCTTTCCGACTTCGTGCAGTCGTTCTCACAGCGTGGTGCCGGCATCACGGGTGGTAACGGTTTTGCCGATATTGCGTACTATCCTAACACCAGCCGTGGCAATATCCTTTCGCCTGGTTGCCCTTATACCGAGGTTGGTCAGATGACCTGGCGAGATATCCACATGGAGGCAGGTGACTACGTTCGCTTCGACTTCGACAACGCAGGTCACGTCGATGTGCTCAACGTCTCAGGTACTTACACCATGTTTGCTGGTCAGAACGAAGTGCAGATTGGCTTGCCCGACAACTTCGTTCCTAAGGCAGGTAAGTACAAGGTCATCAACGGTAACATCGATGCCGGTATGTCCACCTATGTAGATACCATCGGTTACGAGGTATGGGACAACAACGGTCCAGCTTATGTCATCCGCTCTATCAATGGTGGTGAGATTGTCAAGTTGGCCGACGGCAGCGATGACAACTATGTGGCTCAGCCAGGTGACTCTATCGGTTCTGCCAACTTCGGCCAATTGGCTGGTACCTACGGCGCTACCATCATGGACGGCAACCGTCCTCACTATGTGATTGCCGAGTGGGGTCCTGGTACCTTCCAGAACGGCGAGTTGACCGACGGCAGCTACAAGAACACCGAGGATCCAAAACTCTATACGCCAAACGAGGCACAGATGGGTACGGCATTCTCTGACCCAGATTCTACGCGTTGGGAGGCTGTATGGCAGGAATTCTTGGCTACCCACCCAGTATCCAATGCTTGGGAGCCAGTCGATATCTCCGACCCATCCGTCATTCCTGGCACGGTAACCGACTCTATCTTCCTGACCTACTCACGCTATCGTACTGCCAACGGCGAGAACGGCGTAGCCGGTGAACACGATTGGAGCTGGCGAAACGGTTCGGGTTCCTCTTGCAAGGACAAGGGCTATCCTTATGCTGGTGCAAAGCACTTTGCCTACTACTATTATTCGAACAACAACATGCGCCTTTACAGCGTGAATGGTGGTAACTACATCAACGCCGCTGGCGACACCTTGGCAGTAGCATCGTTTGCCCGTCAGTCTTATCCTATTGCCCTCACCCAGAACCACGATTCGGTCATGCATGTGAACCCCTCTATTGTCGATGACGTCGAGGTGAATGATACCACTTACACCTTCGTGACCGACACTGTGGGTTGGCGTTTCTACACCAACTGGTCACCCAAGATTGATGCCGGCAACGGTGACTCTATCCAGTTCCGCTTCAACTTCAAGAACTATATCTCGGACGGTATCATCGCTATCGAGACACAGTTGACCAAGGCTACCGGCGAGGTTGAACAGAATCTCCCAGCCGAAGAGGACAAGGAAGAGATTGTCAACGAGGACGACTTGGTTGGCATCGGTACCATGCTCAAAGAGAACCACGCTGTAGATAGCCGCGAGATCTTCACCCTGACGGGTGTCAAGGTCAAGAACGCTGCTTCTGGTTTCAGCATTGTCCGCACCGTCTATACCGACGGCAAGGTCGAGACAAGAAAGGTGATTTTTAAGTAAATAAAGAATAATGGACTCTCCCCGACCCTCCCTACGAGGGAGGGGGGAGCTTATATTTTGACCATAGGGGAGAAGTGGATTGAGTATCAAAGTAATCGGAATAATCGGAGTAAACTGAGTAATCGGAGTTATCTGAATACTCGGAATAATCAGAGTAATCGGAGTAATCCGAAAAAACTCTTGATAGCAGTTTCTGTCGTCCTTGTCACTTCTTTGTCACTTCTTTGTCACTTCTTTGTCACTTCCCTTTCACCTCTTTGTCACTTCCTTTAATTTCTCTTAGAATAATACCTATTTTAACTTTAATCATTTAATAATCATGAAGAAAATCTTTTCTTTAGTCGTAGCGTCTCTGGTGGCAGGTTCCGCATTTGCCGATGACCTGGCAGAGGGCGTTTACTACATTAAGAGTGCTTCTTCGGACGTCTATCTGACCCGTGGTCAGTTATGGGGCACGCAGGCAGTGGTCGAACCTTACGGCCACCCCTGGAAAGTCACTTTGTCCGAAGGTAAGTACAAACTCCAGATGTACGATATCTTTACTTCTGGCGAAACAGTCAAGTCTCTTGGCATAGAAGGCTATGTAGATCAGTCTGGAAACAAAGTTGTTGGTTTAGATATTGCCGCAGGTGCAACCGAAGGCTCTTATTCTATTGCCGCAAACGGACAATTTGTAAGTCCGAACGAAAGTAATGCAATTGCTTATGGAGCAACTTCTTACGACTGGAAATTCATCTCATCTGACGAGTATAAGGCTAATCAAGAAGCAGCAATAGTTGCTCAGGAGGCTGCTGTTGCCGCTGAAGCCGGTATTGACTTGACAGGTACCAACCTTGCCGCTTATGTGGCAGAGAATTATGTGGGTAAGGCTATTACCGCAGGATTTGCTCCTGTACCTGTTTCGGGTGGAGTCGATTGGACATTTAACGTAGGCCGTAGCAAATCTACGCTGAAATATGGTGATTACGGCATCGAGTGCTACGAGGGTTCTGGTAGTTTGACTCAGAGTTTGACCGGCATGACCAAGGGCCTCTACAAGGTCGGTATCAAGGCCATGCAGCGTTCTGTTTCAAATGCCGCTTGCTTTGCATTAGGTGGTGAGGGTTATACCAACAGCGGTTGCTACCTGAATGCTAACGGCAAGACTGTCAATGTAAAAGACTGGTATAGCGGTCATACTGCTGCCGACGCTCCTAACAGCACGGACGCTGAGTTGGCCATTGCCAACAACGGCGGTTACTACTCTGAGGTCTATACCTATGTCGGCGAGGACGGCAAGTTGGATTTGACTGTCAACTTCCCATCTTACTGGGGTGCTTCTTGGTTCATCTTCAACGGCATTGACATTGTTTATTATTTGGACAAGAACAGTGGCACCGCTCCATTGATTGCAGAGTTTGAAGGTTGGGTTGCACAGGCCGATAGTCTTTTGGCTTTGCCAATGGCAGAAGACATCAAGACAACTCTTGAGACCGCTAAGGTGGCTCCAACGGAAGATAGTGTTGATGCTTATACCGACGCTATTAGCGCATTGAAGAATGCTGTGGCTGCTGCTCTTGTATCGACCAAGAAGTACGACAATGTACCTGAGCATGATGTCACCTCGCTTGCTACCGATACTTGGGTAGGTCAGACGGGAGGTGTGTATGCTGGTCGCCAAGAGCGTTGGTACGCTAAGACTGAAGTCGGTGATATGATGGTTCAGACTATCTCTGGTCTCGTTCCAGGAGCTGTCTATGAGTTGGTCATCGAGGCCTCTGTCTGCACCACTACCAGCCGCGACAACATCGCTGGTGCTGCTGAGGGTGATGGTCTGACCGTTGTCTTCGCCAACGAGGGAGAGGTCAATGCTCCATGTATTGCAGCTTTGGCCACTTCCAACTTCCCAGCTTACACCGTAACCGGCACCGTTGATAAGAACGGCGAACTCAAGTTCGGTATCAAGAACGTACAGTTGGGCGCTAACTGGTTCACCATCCGTCTGATTTCTATCACTACCAAGGGTAATCCTACCGTCGATGCTTACCAGACCGCACAGGCTGCCATTGCTCCTGTCAGTGAGGCACTTGCAGCAGCCGATGCAGCTATTGTCGATCCTAACTATACCGACATTGTCGCTACCTTCCGTGCTACTTTGGATGGATATGTAGCTACTACCAACAGCGTCATTGCTGACGTAGATTCGCTCTTTGCCGAGGTGGCTCTGTTGCCTCAGGTAGATAGCCTCGTCGCTGCTCTGCCAACTGTTGAGTCTATCAATACTTTGGTTACAGAGTTCCAAGCTGCCATCGCAGCAAGTCAGCACATTGCTGTCAAGAAGGCTAAGTTGCTTCACACCGCATCTGTATGTTGGGGTGCATCTCCTTCTCAAAGTTTGGATGGAGAGTTGGCACACTACAACAATAACTCAGCATCCACAGCGTCTAACAGTTGGGCTGGCGTGGCTTTTGCCGAGTTCGATTTCAAGGGATTGAACGCTAAGACAATCACAAAGGCAACCCTTACATGGAAGACCATTACAGGAGGACGTGCCAATTCAAATCGTAATAACAAGGTATACTATCTTACTCCTGGTACTGAATTGCCATACGATGCCATGGAAAGTGCATCTAACGAGTGCCTCTTTGAAGATTCTCGAACGTTGATTGATACCTATGTCGGTATGAATACCTTCGTTGGTACCCTTGATGTAATTCCCGCTATCGAGGCCGCCTTGGCCGCTGGTAAGACCAATGTCATCTTCCAGTGGACAGATAATGCCGCAGGAGCAGACTTGGTTGGTATCGGTCAGGAAGACGCTCCTACGCTCGAAATCGAGTATGATATGGCTCCGGGCTTGAAGGTAACTCCAATTGAGGACTTCGAGGCTAAGGCGTTGGCTGACTATTCAGCTGATTGGACCATAGGAGTTGCAGACCGTTTCAAGACTGGTTTTGCAAATCGTACTTTGACTGATGGTAAGACTTCTCGTTACTTCACTGTAACTGCCGCAGGTACCAATGGTTCAACTCATACCTATAATAAGATTACCAATACAGAAGATTATCAGGCAGCAGAAGAGGTCGTTCTTGATTTCGACTTTGCTATGTCTGCCATTGCCAATGGTTCCGGTCAGAATCAGTCTCTCACCATCAAGGATGCTGGGGGCAATACTATTTTGGTATTGAACAACCATACTGAGGGCAACGTACAGGAGATTCCAAGTCCTATTATGAATGCTGCGGGCGATACAATCGGTTACTTCGATTTGACCGCTCGTGCAACTGTTGCAAATTACTTCTATCATGTCAATGTCGCTACTTCGGCTGCCAAGACTGTCTTGACAATGAAGGACATTGCGAAGGATTCTGTTGTTGCAACTTTGGATTTGGCTGGTGGCATCCATGTAGGTGGTCTTACTTATGGTACAGGCAAGACTTACGGTATGTTGGCTTTGGATGAGATTTCTTACGGCATCTATACCTATGCAGAAATCGTTGAAGATCCTGTCTTCACTCCACAGGGTGAGTCTTATGACACTGTCTTTGTCGCTATCTCAACCGAGACCGAGGGTGCTACTATCAAGTACACCATCGACGGCGGCGAGGAACAGACCTACGAGGCTCCAGTAGAACTTGCTCAGACTGCTACTTTGGCAGCATGGGCCGAGAAGAAGGGTTCTGTGTCTAACGTTGTTAGCAAGAAGTTCATCGCTTGTGTAACTCCTGCTCCAGCCATCACTAAGGCTGGTCAGACCTATGGCGCTGATACTGTTACTATTATCACTGAGGTTCCTGGTGCTGTTATCCGTTACAGCATTGCTGAGGGTGACACCTTGGATTACACCGACAAGTTCATCACCGACAAGACCATCACCGTAACAGCCTTTGCCGTTTACGAGGGTCGTCCATCGGAGGATGTAACTCTCCATGTCGTAGCTGGTGATGTCAAGACTCCAGAGGTTGCTCTCTTCAAGGTAGAAGGTGCAAAGCGTTTCATTACATTCGCAACTGCCACCGATACTGCTTCCATCGTTTACAAACTCAATGACGGTGAAGAGGTCATCGGCAAGCAGGCTAAGGATACCATCGCTATCGATGCAACCACCAACATCAAGGTTTGGGCTCGTTACATCGAGGGAGAGAAGGTATTCGAGTCGGCTGTTGTCGATACCACCTTCGAGGCAGGTGCCACTATCCAGTTGGCTGGTGTAGAAATCGCTACTGAGGACTACTCAGCTATCAACCAGAGCGCTGACTTGAAGGTAACTACCAGCCAGTTGGAGGTTCTCCTCAACCCAACTGTCGAAATCGTTTGGGCTTATGGCGAGACCACAGGTGTTGCTGCCAATGGTGACATCATCAAGGGTGTTCCAGTAGGTGTAACCTTTACTGCTTATGCTCGTGCAGCTGGTTATGTTGATTCCGAGTCTTCTTCCGTTGAGGTTGCTCCTTCATACGCTTCAACCATCTTCTTCGAGGATTACGAGGACGGCACTATCGGTTCATGGGTTCCAGATCCAACCTACGGCGGTGTATTGTCCAACGCTATATTGGCCGATGGAACTCATGCCGTTTGGCATGATCAGGGCGCTGGTTCTGGTAACCGTCAGGCAACTCTCAAGTTCCCTGCCTATACCTCTACCGATTATGTCCTGTCATTCCGCTATGGTCATGCAGGTAGTAACCAGAATCCATCAGAGGTTCAACTCAATACTTCCGATGGTACCTTCTTGAAGTTGTACACTCCAGCATGGGGTGGCGACGGTACCCACGTTCAGGATGCAGAGGGCAATGACTTCGGTATCCTTCCAAATGATGGCTATGCCAAGGCTCAGCCTAAGTTGATTAGCTCATACGAAATTGCAGTAAGCGCCAATGGTATCAAACTCACTGTCGTTGATCCTGAGGGTCGCACTGTAATCAAGAAGCAGATTGCCGATGCTCCAGTAGTTATCACGGAAATGGTATCAGTGGTAGGTCGTGCCGTTTCGCACAACTTGTTCGACGACATCAAGATTGCCGGTCGTGCCGGTTCAGTAATGGCTCCAGAGTTTGCTCTTGATCACTATGATGTTATCAATCCTGCCGTTGCCATCCTCGATGCCACCGACAAGACCGATATCTACTATCGCGCTGCTTCTACCACCTACACCATCGATGAGGAGGGTAAGATCATCGCTGGCGAATACACCTTCCCAGAGGAGTACACCAAGTACGAGGGTCCAGTTGTATTCACCAACGAGGCAACCATCATCGAGGCATACGCAATGTACGAGGGTGTTGTAGCTTCACCTAAGTCTATCTCACCTGTTTACCTCAGTCTCACCGACTTGGCAGCTCCAACCGTTGCCTTCGCTTCTGCTCCAGATTCGTTGGTACGCGTCTTCAGCGTCAAGGACAATACCTCTGAGTTGATTGACGCTGCTATCTTCTATCAGTCCATCGGCGCTACCGAGGCCGACACCTTGAAGGAGACCACCATCACCACCGATTCTGCTGCCTTCGGCTGGTTCTCAGTCTATGCACAGGTAGGTGAGTTGAAGTCGGCCGTTGTCAACCGTTACGTTGATTCACGTGCCGTTTACAAGGAGCCATACGTTGGCTTTGCCGGCGAGGGCAACACCTTCCCAGCTGCCATCGCTGACTTCGAGGCTGGCGTGGGTGCAACCATTGCAGGTGAGTATCCAACTACCTTGATTGCTACGACAGGTACACAGTACGTACACGTTGCTGTCTCTGGCAAGTATGCTGCATTCACGTTGCCATTTGCATTCGTAGTCGGTACCAATGTCATTACCAATGCACAGGGTGATACCCTCAAGTTGGGTGAGGACTATCGTATTCTGACTCTCCACACTCGTACTGCACAGAACACCAAGAATGCTGCCGACCTTGCAACGTTGGTCAATGCCCAGAATATCGAGTCGGCCGTTCGTGCTGAGGGTACCAACTTCCAGGCTGGTATTGCTGTCATGATTGAGCCGCTTACCGAGAAGGTGGGCAACGAAGTCGTGCTGCACTCGGCCGAGGCTGCTCCTATCCAGGTGGCTGCTACGGTTACTACTGTTCCTACCAATGGCGGCTATCGTCTGGTGGCTAACAACCGCTACGAGAACCTCGCATTGGAGACTCCAGCTTATGTGCTCAACGAGGAGGGAACCAAGTTCGTCTATACCGAGAATCCTACCTTGGGCGCTCTTGATGCAGTCATCGTGATCGATCCTGCTAAGGTGGCCGACTTCGGTCAGGAGATCGACCTTGTCAATGCTTCGGCTATCGAGACGTTGGCTGTCGATGCTCAGGTTGACAACACCTATGACCTCCAGGGTCGCAAGGCTCAGTCGCGTCAGAAGGGTCAGCTCTATATCCAGAACGGCAAGCGCGTCTTGGATTGTTGATCTTTCTAATCTATAAACAAACAGAGGCAAGGACTGCAAGGTCTTTGCCTCTGCTTGTTTTAAACGGAAGTGACAGGGATATTAAAAGAAGTGACAGGGAAGTGACAAGGAAGTGACAAGGATATTAAAGGAAGTGACAGGGACAATTGAAAATTAAGAGTTAAAAGTTAAAAATTAAAATACCCTGACTAACCAACACTCATGCTGAACCGCACTGACGATGGGGTGGGGACGGCGTTTGGAGGAAGTGACTTCCTGGATGCGTTCTTCGAAAAGAAGGAAAAAGAACCAAAAAAGAAAGAAAAAAGAAAGAAAAAAGAAAGCAACTACGGTAGGACGCCGGACGATTGTAGAGATTTTTGCCGATTTTTGTACAAGGTATCTAATAAATTTGTAACTTTGCGCCCGTAATGTCTATTGAGGTTGTGAGGTCGCTTCGCTTGCAAGGTCGCTACGCTTGTAAGGTTGTATAGACAAAGCTATCTCGACCTGCTTGATGAATCTTGCTATTTAGGACCTTGACACGGCTTGATGAATCTTGCCTCGGCTTGATAGTGAAGACTTCGTTCCTCGCTGCTCTTGGACATACAAATAAACCGACTAATAATATGGCTAACTACAAATGGAACTATAGCCGCATAGGCGGCATCACCCGCATTCACATCGGAAGCGGTGAAGACATTGCTCACCTGTCTGAGCTGGACATCAAGAAGTGGACGGTGCTCTCTTGCCCGGTCAAGGGCTTGGAGATAGACGAGGCCTCGTTGAAGTATATGGACACCAACAATGACGGTGCTATCCATGTGAACGAAGTGATTGAGGTGGCACAGTGGTTGACCCGCGTGCTGAAGGACAAGGAGTTCATCCTGGAGGGCAAGGACACGTTGCCCCTCGACCTGCTCAATCAGGAGGATGCCGACGGCAAGGCGCTTTACGACACCGCCCAGAAGATCTTGAAGGAGTTGGGCAAGGCCGATGCGAAGGAGATCTCGCTGGCCGACAGTTCCAGTTGCCTCGCTGCGTTCCTGAAGAACAAGTTGGAGGCAGCCCTGGCAGCCATCGACACGAGTGCCGCTATCGAGGCACCCTTCGGCGACCAGACCGATGCCGTGGAGGCCGCCTACAAAGCATTGGACGCCA
>CACYQQ010000027.1 GCA_902776605.1 uncultured Bacteroidales bacterium
AGATACGAGTCTTTCGAACGTGCTGCGCCAGAGCATAAAGCTGATCAGCGTTTTTCCGATGCTTGCCGTATACGCTTATAACGCGTACCGTCATTATGTGCTGGATGACAGTATGTTCATACACAGACCGGATCCGGCACGATCGACCGCAGAGAACCTTCTGATGCTCCTTCGTCCGGATAAAGCCTATACCGTCACAGAGGCAAAGGTCCTTGATACCGCGCTGATCCTGCATATGGAGCATGGCGGAGGAAACAATTCGACATTTACCACACGAGTCGTTACATCCTCCGGTTCGGATACGTATTCGACAATCGCGGCGGCGATGTGCTCGCTGAAAGGCCCGAAACACGGCGGGGCCAATATCAAGGTAGTGGAGATGATGCATGACCTTTGGCAGAAACCTATCTTCGTACATGGTCTCTCGATGGGTGCCACTACAACGATGCTGTTGTCGGGCGACTCCATAGATGACCGACTGAAAGTCAGAGGGTTCATCGAAGATTGCGGGTACAGTACAACATGGGACCTCCTCGCCCACCAGATAGTCGAAGATCATGACTTGCCAGTATTTCCGACACTCTATGCCGCCTCGCTGATTAACCGAATCTGGCACGGATGGTGGTTCAGCGACGGTAACGCCATTGAACAAGTCCGAAAATGCACGCGGCCGATGCTCTTCATTCATGGCAAAGACGATAAACTCGTGCCTTTCAAGATGGTGTATGACGTATTCCGTGCCAAACGAGGCAAGAAAACGTTGTGGGAAGTGCCCGATACCGGACATGCAAAGTCCATACACAAACACTGGAATGATTATTGCAAGTGCGTCGGCGACTTCATCAAAGATGCTTTGTCAAACCAAGAATAACCCAAGGAAAGAATGATGCGAGCCACATTAAGTCTGTTCTGGAAACTATGGGTGATGTTGCTCCTCTTGACACCACTATTGGACACCTGTTCCTGTAAAGCCGTGGCTGCCAATAAGAAACGACCCAAGATAGCCTTGGTATTGGCAGGCGGCGGAGCGAAAGGACTGGCACACATCGGTGCCATCAAGGTGCTGGAAGAGGCAGGCATCCCGATAGACATGGTGGTGGGCAATTCCATGGGTTCCATTGTCGGAGGACTTTATGCCATTGGCTACAGCCCCGAGGAGATGGACAGCGTGGTGCGAAAGACCGACTGGATTCAACTGTTGTTGGACTCGCCCGACTACAATGACCAGCCACTTCTCACCACCCGCAAACAAAGTGAGACCTACCAGTTGCGCATGGCATTAGACCCTGAACGTCAGTTCAGTAAGAGCGGCAGGAGCGGCATCATCCGAGGTAGGAACATCGAAGCGCTGTTGGAACGACTGACCTGCACGGTGCCGGACTCGGTGGACTTCAACAAGTTGCCTCTCCCCTTTGCCTGCAATGCCACCGAAGTGGTTCATGGTTCTATCTATGAGTTCCACAGCGGCAATCTGGTCAAAGCCATGAGAGCCTCGATGGCCATTCCTGGAGTGTTCACTCCCGTCGAGCAAGACACCATGCTCTTTGTGGATGGTTTTGTGACCAACAACTTTCCCGTCGATTTGGCCAAACGGATGGGGGCCGACATCATCATCGGGTGTGACCTTGTATCGACCATCCCCATGACAGAACGGTACAAGAACTTGCTGGACTTGGTGACGCACATGATTGACGTGAGCAGTACACACAAGTACATCGAGAACATCAAGAAGAGCAACATCTATATCGACATCGACGTCACGGAATACAGCGCCGCCAGTTTTGGAAGCACGGACATCGACTCCCTGATTACCAGAGGAGAACGTCGAGCCCGAGAGATGATGCCCAAGATAAAAGCACTGAAGAAACGCCTCACGCAACGTTACGGCGAACTGGATCAGCCAAACAAGCAAGCCCAGAAACAACGGCATCTGCTGTTGGCCGAAATAGAAAAGAACGGTGGCTATCGACCCAACCGATTCCAGCAAGAGGCTATCGACACGCAGCTGCAAGAAGAAGCCAACGGGAAGAAAGAGAACTTCTTCAAGCAATTGAGAATGAACTATCTGAAAAGTTCCCTCTATCTGGGCGGACGTTTCGACAACGACGAATACGCCTCGGTCCACATGGAGGCCAACATGAAGATAACCAAGAAGAAACGCTACGCCGTCAGTCTGTATGGGCGTCTTGGTTCCAGGCTGAAAGGTGGCATCGACCTGAATCACTATGTGATGGACAATGCCAAATGGGGACTGAGTTACGCCTTCAGTTATGCCGACAACCGATATTATCATCACGGCAAGCGAATGGCGGAAGTAACTACCCAGCAACAAGTGACGAAAGGATATTTCGGTCAGGCTTGGCGCTACGGCCGATATTCCGTTGGACTGAAATACGACTGGACGCACTTCTCGGATGTATTGACAAAATATGCTTTAGGCAGTCTCACGCCCGAAATGGACGGTAAGAAAGAACGCTATCTGTCGTACTTCCTGCAAGGAGAGTTCAGTACGTTGGACTCTCGTTACTACCCTACCCACGGCAGTCGTGTCAATGGCAGTTGGGAGATTATCACCGACAACTTCTACCAATACAACAATAACAAGGCGGTGCCGATCATGATGTTGAGTTGGATGTCGGCATTCTCGATCAACGAAAGGCTTTCCATCTTCCCTCACGCCTCGGGACGAGTCATCTTCCGACCAGGCAAAGACTTACCATTCCATTTATATAATGTAGTAGGCGGATTCATGGAGGGCATGAAACTGGAACATCAATTGACGATGGCTGGCATCCCTATGATGGAACTCCACACAGAGGCAGCGGTTGGTTCTGCCGGCATCGGAGTGCAACAGAGAATGGGTGGCCGACATTATCTGCTAGGGGCTGTAAATGGTGGATCGCGCGGCAGTCAGTTGGAGAACTTCTTCAGCCACAACGGTTTTACGTGGGGCACCCAGTTCGGCTATTCGTACAGCAGTATGGCAGGCCCGCTCACCCTCTTCGGCTACTGGAGTGAACAGACGAAGCAATTCCAAGTCATGCTGAACATTGGATACTGCTTCTAACAAAATTACGAATTACAAATTACTAATTACCCGATTGGCGATTCGTAATTCTACTTTCAATCTGCAATTCAAATAGACCAATAACTAATCTACAATTCACATAAATTTCTATGGAAAGGAAAAATTTTGCGTTTATCAGCTACAACCACAAAGATGTCAAATGGGCTAAGTGGCTTCAAAAGAATCTGGAGAACTATAAACTGCCGACCGAGATTCACAATGAATTTGAAGACAGTCGATTCATCCGTCCTGTGTTCCGTGACCAGACAGACTTGAACACGGGTGTGTTAGGTAACGTACTGAGAGACAACCTGGAGGCCTCAAAATACCTCATCGTACTCTGTTCTCCGAACTCGGCCAAATCGGAATGGGTGAGCAAGGAGGTTCAGTCATTCATCGAATGGGGTCGTCTGGATTGCATCATTCCTCTGATCGTAGATGGTCAGCCCAACTGCTACAACCCTGATTTAGAGTGCTTCCCGCGCTATCTGAAGGAATACACCCAAAACCATCCAGAGGCAGAACTTCTGGGTGTCAGCATTGCCGAAGTCGGACCACAGAAAGCCTTCATCCGTGTCGTTTCCAAGATGTTGGGTGTATCGTTCGATACCTTGTGGAAACGCCATGAACGTGCTCGCCGTCAGAAGATTATCATCAATACAACCACCACGTTGGTTTCTGCATTCCTGCTCTATTGGTTCGCTATCCCGGTACAGTTGACCATGACCTTGACCGATCAGGAACATCAACTTCCTTTCGGCAGTTCGGCCGATGGCGTAGGCGGCATCCTTACAGTGGAAGGCAATGAATATCAATTGACTACATTAGATACCACCATTGAACTGCACAGCGTGGCAGGCTTCCACCGTTTGGGCTTCATCGATGTCCAATTTGCAGCTCAATACTATGATACCCTCCGGGAATCGATGCCAGTAAGTGCTGGTCTGAGCACCTCCTTAGCCTTAGACCTGAAACGTGATGACACGTTCCGTTTCTTCACGGGACAAATCACAGATGCCGACACCGGTGAACCTATCGCCAATGCCACCTTCAGTATTGATGAAGGCAAATATACATCGACCACAGATGCCAATGGTAATTACAGTATCGACATTCCTCTGGAGGATCAACGCATGGAAAAGACCGTCGTCATCACTGCAGATGGTTACGAGACCTTCGAGAGTGAGAATGAATGCGTAGATGTCGATACACCTTACCAGTTGCATCGGAAGCAATAAACAGTAGTTGTTCAAGAATAAATGCATCCCATCGGTATTCTTTTTAATGCCGAACACCTACTTAAAACAACCCGAACTATGAAAAAGATTCTTGCTTGCGCAACTCTGTTTGCCGCTTTGACTACACTTTCGGCTCAGAGTGTACAACCTGTGCAGATTGTCGAGTACAACGGAAAAGCCGAAAAGACTCCCGTGCAAGGAGTATCTCTCACCGTTGCCAACGCCGGTGCCGCTATCAGCGACGCCAACGGCAACTTGACCTTGAACTTCCGAACCTTGAAGGCCGGCGACCCAGTTCAGATTCGCCGTATCGAAAAGGCTGGATATGAGGTGTTTAACCTGGAAGCCGTCGAGCAATGGATCATCGCTCCCAAGATGGCTTTTCAATTGGTCATCTGCAAATCAGAGAAGATCAAAGCCCTCTGTGACCTATACAACCAAGCAGCCAACGAGAACTACAGCAAGCAGTTGAAAGCCGAGAAAGATCGCTTGGCAGCCGACCGCAAGGCAGGTCGATTGAAGGAAGAGGAATACCAAGCCGAGTTGCAAAAGACCGAGGATCTCTATGCTCAACAGTTGGAGAACCTCGACCTCTACGTCGAGAAGTTCGCCCACTTTGACCTCTCGGAGATGAGCAAGCAAGAACAGGAAATCATCGAACTGGTTCAGAAAGGTATGATGGATGAAGCCATCACGAAATATGAACAGATGGATCTGTTGAGCAAGTACCAAGCCCAAAGCAAGGACATCCAACAGATTCGTACCACGCAAGACAGTCTCACGGTCATCCGCGCCGAGAAAGTCATTGCGCGAGATTCATTGAAGAGCACGATTGATTTCATGGAAAACGTTAAGAAACAATGAAAAAGGTTCTATTCACAACAGGGCTCATCCTCGCATCGGCTCTATCGACAGGACTATCCAGCCTCTACGCACAGACGGAACAGCAGGTAGTCGTTTCAGAATATAAAGGAAAGGAGCAAAAGACGCCGCTGTCCGGTGTCAGCGTGACTGTGCTCAATGCAGCGACATCCGTCTCTGACCAGAACGGTGTAGCCGCATTGCGATTCCGCACCATGCACCCTGGCGACCGAGTATCGGTAAGACGTGTCGTAAAGAATGGCTATGAGATATTCAACACGCAAGCCGTTGAGCAATGGAACATATCGCCCAACCATCCTTTCCAACTCATTCTGTGTCAGTCGAATCAACTGCACGAACTACGCAGTCAGTATAGTCGTGTAGCAAGCGACAGCTATGCCCGACAATATAAGGCCGAACAGGCCCGCCTGGCAAGCGAGAAAAAGAAAACCAACATGTTGGAGGAGGTTTACCAACAGAAATTATTGGACTTGGAGAACCAATACCAACAGCAGTTGGAAGACCTGGAAAACTACGTCGATCAGTTTGCCCGCATCGACCTCTCCGAGTTGAACGCCAAGCAACAGGAGCTCATCGACCTGGTCAAGAAAGGCGAGATTGACAAAGCCATCCAGAAATACGAATCGGACGACTATCAAGGGCAATATCGCAAGCAATGTGAAGAGATTGCCAAGATAGACAAGGCTCAGGCACAACTGACTGTAGCAGAAGCACAAAAGCGTAGCGAACGCGACAAGATCTACCAAACCATCAACCGTCAGATTGCTACCTACCGATTGGCAGGTGGACGAGAAAACTTCAACAAGGTGACCGCCTTGCTGAAATCGGTGGCCGATGCCGACACGACGCAGTTGGAGGCAGTCTTTGCCTATGCTCGACATGCCCTCAACCAGCATTTGGATGAAGAGTGTGAGAAATACTTTAACATCTATATTCGTGCCTGCCAGGACAAGCCTGCTTATTTATCCAGCGCTTGGTGGATGCTCGGTCAGTCTTACCTGACGCAACATGCGTTGAAGGAGGCCGAAGTTGCATTCGACAAAGCATTGACCATCCGTCAAGAGATGGCAAAGCAGGAACCTGACCGCTTCGCCGATGCCCTGTTGGAAGTACAGAATTCACTCGTCAACCTCTACTTGTGGACAGGTAAATACGACGAGGCGTACACCATTTTGCAAGATGCTATCCCAGTTTGCGAGAAACTCAGCAAAGAGGAACCGCAGTATTATCTTCCTCCCCTCTCTACACTATATGGCTATTTAGGCATCTCTCAATATGCCAAGGGAGAAACAGATAAAGCCCTTTCTACTATAGGAAAAGCAATAGAAGTAGCTCGTCCACTTTTCAATAACACAGAAGAATCTGCCGTACCACTCCTTTTAGCATTGCAAAGAAAAGGACAGATTGCCTACATGACAAGCCAATGGAACGAACTGGTGGAGATTCAAAAGGAACTGGTTGCCATCGGAGAGACCCTATACAAGCAGAATCCCGAAAAGCAAGTCAATAACCTGCAAGGATACTACAACAATTTAGCGGAGGCCTACTTGCATCTTCAAGACTACAATTCTTGTCAGACGGCATTGACCCGTTCCGAAGAACTCCTGAAGGAGAGGATTGCCAAGAAACCGGAAGGCCAACACTATGCGGCTTTCAATCTCTACGATATTGCGGTTCATCTCTATGCCGCTTTAGGCAATACGGAGAAAAAGAACTTCTATCTGGATGCTGCCAAAGCTGCCTATAGCAAGATGCAACCTGAAGAACAAGAGCAGAACAAAGGCCTCTTAGAGGCGCTCCAAAAGATGTAAATGCACCTAATGACTCCATAACCACATACAATAAGGGCTTCTAAAGTACCTGATCAAGGTTCCCTTTAG
Source organism: uncultured Bacteroidales bacterium (assembly GCA_902776605.1). GTDB lineage: Bacteria > Bacteroidota > Bacteroidia > Bacteroidales > UBA3663 > Liminaster. Next base: position 7,068 of record CACYQQ010000027.1, read on the forward strand.
AAGCCCTTATTGTATTCGTTTGGGCAAATAGACATTCTTTTCTTACCTTTCATCCCACAAAATGTCTATTAGGCCGGAACATTCGTTCTATTTGAACTCAGCCAACAAAGTCCGCAAGTCGGCTCGCCAATCGGTCCGTACGGGTGGGCAAAAAGTATGAATACCAAAGGATTGCGCCACTTCGCAGTTCTTCGGATTATCGTCCACAAAGAGTGTCTCTTCGGGTCGATATCCACTCCGCTCCAGAATCAAGGAGAAAATCTGCGGATTAGGTTTGACCAAATGCAACTCACACGAGAGCCAGAGATGTTCAAAGAGTTCCGTGGGCACATACCCTGCCTCGATGAAATAACGTTGGCAATAACCCCAATGAATCAAGTTGGTATTGGAGAGCGCCGAGACATGATACCCCTCACGTTTCAGGTCGGCGATGATGTCCAACCGTTCGTGGGGCACGCCATCCGCCATGCTGGCAAAGGCACAAACTATCTGTCGGTTGTTGGGCAATTGCGCCGGAGTCCAATCCGGATGTTCGACAAGAATCTCCTTACGGATCTCCTCACAGAACGTTTCGAGGGTCAGATGCCCCTCCTCCACTTTACCCAACGGACCTTGTTGATGCGCCAAACTGAGCACCTCCTTGATGCGGCCATAACCCAACGCTTCAAACTGCTCGATACAACGGTCGGGGCGCAAATCGAGCAACACGCCACCGAAATCAAAAACTATATTTTTAAGCATAATAACAAAGAACGACCCCCTCCCAGCCTCCCCGAGGGGGAGGAGATTTTCCCTATACTAATTTAAACGTATGTTTAAAGGTTGAGCAAACTACTTTACACTTTACTCATTACCCTTTACTCTCAACAAACTACTTTACTCTTTACACCTTACACTTTACTCTAAAAACTACAACGTCTGCTCCTTCATACGTTCGGCATTTTCAGCCACAATAAGGTGGTCGATGCAATCCTGAATATCGCCATTCATGAAAGCCGCCAAGTTGTAGATGGTGTAGTTGATGCGGTGATCGGTGATACGCCCCTGGGGAAAGTTGTAGGTACGAATCTTGGCCGAACGGTCGCCTGTGCTGACCAACGTCTTGCGGCGCGAAGCAATGTCATCGACATACTTCTGGTGCTCCTTGTCGTAGATATAACTACGCAGACGCGACAGGGCGCGCTCCTTGTTCTTCGGTTGGTCGCGCGTCTCGGTACATTCGATGAGAATCTCGTCCGTCACGCCCGTATTGGGGTTCTTCCACATATAGCGCAGACGCACACCCGACTCCACCTTGTTGACGTTCTGACCGCCCGCACCCGACGAACGGAAAGTGTCCCACTTGATTTCTCCCTCGTTGATGTGCACCTCAAACTCGTCCGCCTCGGGCAAAACCGCCACCGTGGCAGCCGACGTATGCACACGACCCTGCGTCTCGGTGACCGGCACACGTTGCACACGATGCACGCCCGATTCATACTTCAGGGTGCCATAGACATTGTCGCCCGTCACCATGCAGATGATCTCCTTGAAACCGCCCACGGCACCCTCCGAGGCACTCTGCACGGCTATCTGCCAACCCTTCGACTCGCAAAAGCGCTGGTACATCTTGAAGAGGTCGCCGGCAAAGAGGGCCGCCTCGTCACCACCCGTACCGCCACGTATTTCGAGCACCGCATTTCGGGCATCTTCGGGGTCTTTCGGGATGAGGAGCAACTTAATCTTCTCCTCCATTTCGGGCAATCGAGCCTCACAATCAGCCAGTTGCTGACGGGCCATCTCCTTGAGTTCGGCATCCTCCTCGCCCAACATCATCTTGGCCTCCTCCACGCCATCGAGCAAGGCCTTATACTCCTTGCGGGCAGCAAGGATATCCTCCAGGTCCTTATATTCGCGAGTGAGTTTGACGAAACGTTGCTGGTCGGCTATGACGGCGGGGTCGGTCACCAAGGTAGAGACCTCCTCGAAGCGGCTCACCAAACCTTCCAACTTATCCAATAAAGTAGAATTTGCCATAAAAACATCTTATTATGGGCGCAAAGATAACAAAAAAAAAGCAATAAATGACGTTTTTGAGGGAATTTCACTATCTTTGCACCACAAAAATAGACCAAACGTCAAGAAACAGACCCAGTAACAAATCGAAAATACAATATGAAAGTAGGTGATAAAGTGCGATTTCTGGATGCCGTGGGTGGTGGCATAGTCACCAGTATCAACGGCAACGACTGCATGGTGGAGGACGAGGACGGCTTCGAGATTCCCTCGCGCATCAGCCAATGCGTCGTAGTGACCGACGAGGATGACGCCCGCGCCGCCGGACACGCTCCTGTGCATCAGGCTCCTCCCTCTCAGTCGGCCATCGAACGTGTCCGATTGGTCAACGAGGCCGACGACCTGAAGAAGGAGAACGGCCAACTGAAGCAGCGCATCCACGAATTGGAAGAAGAGAATCAACGTCTCAAATTGTCCCTCCTCAAAGCGCAATGGCCCGAGAACAAGGACAAGAAACTGGCCTCTACGCGTCCCGACAAACTCCCGTTGGAACTGCTGGTCAACTCCCGTCCTTACGAAGTGCTTCGTGGCGACGTCATCGAGGTGGATCTGCACATCGATGCCTTGGTCGATAACACCGCCGGCATGGACAATGCCGCCATGTTGCGCCACCAGTTGGACATCTTCCGCCAGACGATGCAGAACTACCGCCACCGCACCGGCCAGAAGATTGTCTTCATCCACGGCAAGGGCGAAGGGGTGCTCCGCAAAGCCATCATCGACGAACTGAAACTCCGCTACCCCTCTTGCTCCTGGCAAGATGCCTCTTTCCAACAATATGGTTACGGGGCTACGCAGGTGACGATGAGGTAATGGGAGAGAGTAGAGAGTAAAGGGTAAAGAGTAAAGTAGTTACTATTGCTCACCCTAATTTCAGGACCTCAGTATTTATGACTTCCGGGTCATTCTACTTTACTCTTTACACATTACTCTTTACTCTTTCACAGGCCACGGGCCTGCCATATCCTATCCTTGGCAGCACCCAGTTCCTTGAATTTCTTTTCGGCAGCAGCCTTGACATCGTCACCCAAAGAGGCGACCTTGTCGGGATGATATTGCAAGGCCAGGCGACGATAGGCTTTCTTGACCTCCTCGTCCGAGGCATCGGGCGAGACACCCAACACCTTGTAGGCATCTTCCAACGTCGTTCCTCCCAAGTTGAGCAACTGGTCGATGACCGCAGCCGCTAGGCCCATAAAGATGGCTATGCGGTGCAACTCCTCCACCTCCTTGGGGTCAATCTTGCCATCGGCCTTCGCTATCTCGCAGAGGTACGAAAGCAGTTGCAGCAACTGCTCCTCGGGCATCACGCCCCGCATCTGTTGGCAACAGAGTTGTATCTGTCGGTTCCACTCCGACTCGCCCATCGACTTCCGTTTCTCGAAGAGTCGGCGCAGGATGTCATCGCCCTGCTCCACCGCCGAGGCGCCGAAACTGCCCCGCAGGAACTTGCGGACGAGTTCCATCTCGGAGTGCATCACCTTGCCATCCGCCTGAATGACATGGGCCGACAGCAACAACAACGAGAACAGGAAACCGTTTCGTTCACCCACGTAACTGGCCTTCGCCTGCTTATCCGAAGTCGGCTCTCCCTCCCCACTCTGGAAGAAGGAATCGAACAACGCCCCCAACGCATAGCCCGCCAAGGCACCGATAGGGCCGCCGGACAACAAGCCGAGGAACCCTCCAATCCACTTTACTCTCATCTGTATAAAGATAGTATCTCAATGTTTTCGGGCAAAGATAAGAACATTTATACAAATGTGCAAGAGTTTGGCGGATATTTTATTTTTTTAACTCTTTTCGGGACATGATAAGCCCCATCCGTTGCCCTTACGCTCCTTCGCTATTGTTGCCAGTTGTTTGCCGTCAGATTGCCCTGGACTTTTTCTCTTTAAAAGGGAGCAAAAAGGGAGGAAAAAGGCAGCAAAAAGGTAGTAAAAAGGTAGCAACTCCGTTACAGCAGCAGAGGGGCGACGGAGGCAAAAGGGTTCCTTAAAGGATGATAATAGGCTCATAATAGGGTGATAATATGCTCTTAATAGGATGACCGAAGGAATCCCGAAGGCATTCCGAAGGGTGACCGAAGGATGACGAACGACAAAATTGAACAAGATGAACGACTCCGAAAAGGAAATATTTCACTTCAAGCGCTTCGACATTGCGCAAGAGAATTGCGCCATGAAAGTGGGCACCGATGGTGTCCTGCTGGGGGCCGTCACACCCCTGCCGACCTCCGACAAGCCGTTGCGGATACTCGACATCGGCACAGGAACGGGGTTGGTGGCCCTCCTCCTTGCCCAACGTCTGAGCGAGGCGGGTCGGGAAGATTTTGCCATTGACGCAGTCGAGATAGACAATAAGGCGGCGCAACAGGCCCGAGAGAATTGCGACGCCTCACCGTGGGGCAAAAAAATCATCGTACACGCCTGTTCACTACACGATTACCTGAAAAATCGGGAGGAGGAGGTACGCTTCGACCTGATTATCTCCAACCCTCCGTTCTACAACGCCACCCTGAAACCCGAAGACGAGGCACGTTCCACCGCCCGGCACATGGACTCCCTACCTGTCCGCGAGATAGCCGAATGCGCTGCCAACCTACTGACGGACAACGGATTATTGTCGCTCATCTATCCTACCGCCTACGACACAGAGGTGATGTCGCAAGCCATCGTCAAGGGATTGACACCCACCCACATCTGGAACATCCTGACCAAAGAGGGCAAACCCTGCAAGCGCAAGATTTCGACCTTCCGCCTTGCGCTCCCATCGGGACAGAACGAGAGCGCTGCCAGCCGCGCGTTGACGACCTCCATTTTGGCGCTCCGGGATGCCACCGGTAATTACACCGAGGAGTACAGAAAGTTGACCGATCCCTTCTATGTCAGCCTTCGATAAAAGCTATCGCAGGATAGAGAGAAACCGCCAAAACAAATCAAAAAACGTCTAATTATGGGTAAAATAATACCAAAAACGGCCAAAACTCATTGTTTTACGCCGAAAAATTAGGCAGATTCCAAATATTATTTGTATCTTCGCACACAGAAATATAACCTAAGCACCTACTTTGCCCGCATTGTAAGTGTCCAAATTTTTATACGAATGAAGAACTATGTCTGCGCCATCGACTTTGGCGCTACAAGCGGCAGAATGATTATCAGCCGCATCAACGAGAATGGACTTCTGGAAACGGAAGAAGTCAGAAGATTTCCCAATGCAATTCAGGAGAAAGACCATGATGGGAAATTCTATTGGAACATGACCGCTCTCATCGGTGAAGTTGTGGCCGGACTCAAGGACCTGGCTCAACGTAAAGATATCAAGATTGAGGGTATCGGCGTAGATACCTGGGGCGTGGATGTTGTCTTCATCGACAAGGAAGGGAACATGATTGAACAGCCTCGCGCCTACCGTGACCCCTACTCGGTTACCGCCATGGACGAATACATCCAGAAGGTGGGCAAGGAGAAGATCTACAAGAAGACGGGTATCCAGTTCATGAACTTCAACACCCTGTTCCAGCTCTATGCCTGCCACAAGGAGAACTTCCAACCCTTCGAGCAAGCCGACAAGTACCTGTTCATTCCCGACTATGTAAGTTACTACCTGAGCGGCGAAGCCGTTTGCGAATATACCATCTGCTCCACCTCGGAGTTCCTCAACCCCAAGACCAAGCAGATTGATGCCGAACTGATTGAAGCCGCTGGCGCTAAGATGGAGAAGTTCCCGCCGGTGACGATGCCCGGCCAGGTGATTGGCAACCTCAAGAAGGAGGTCGTGGACTTCGGATATGACGTTCCGGTCATCGCTATTGCCGGTCATGATACAGGTTCGGCCGTTGCTGCCGTTCCTGCCAAGGACGAGAAGTTCGCCTACCTGTCAAGCGGCACTTGGAGCCTGATGGGCATCGAGTCGAAAGAGGCCATCATCAACGACCGCTCCTACGCCTTGAACTTCACCAACGAAGGTGGCGTCGAAGGCACTACCCGCTTCCTCAAGAACATCACGGGCATGTGGATTCTGGAGCAATGCCGCAAGGAGTGGAAGGCCCAGGGCAAGGATTATGACTTCGTCCAGTTGGCCAAGATGGAACAGGAAGCTCCTGCCTTCCGCAGTTTCATCAACCCCGACGACGCCTGCTTCGCCAACCCGGCTTCGATGCTCCAGGCCATTGATGACTATTGCACCAAGACCGGTCAGCCGAAACCCGAAGACGACAGTCAGGTGGCCCGCCTCATCATGGAGAGTCTGGCTCTGCGCTATCGCACCGTCTTCAACTGGCTCAAGGAGTTGGCCGACTTCCCGTTGGAGGTGCTTCACATCATCGGCGGCGGTGCCAAGAACGCTTTGTTGGCCCAATGGACATCCAACTCGCTCGGCGTTCCCGTCCTGACCGGACCTACGGAGGCCACCGCCATCGGCAACATCATGATGCAGTTCAAGGCATTGGGTAAGGTGAAGGACATCAACGAGATGCGCGCCCTCATTGCCAAGGCCACTCCGCTGGACCGCTACGAGCCACAAGACACCGCCGCTTGGGACAATGCCTACAAGCGCTACGTGGCTCTGTGCGAGAAATAACCGAAGGAAATTCGGAGTACTCGAAATCATCGGAGTACTCGGATTACTCAGAATATTCAGAGTACTCAGAGTATTCGGATTACTCCGACCATTTAGACAATAAAAAATAATCGTAATTATACTAACCCATTTAATTTTCTTGAAACATGAAATCAGAAATGATTGAACAGGCTTATCAATTAGCCAAGGCACGCTATGCTGAGTTAGGCATAGACACCGAGAAAGTGCTTCAGCAACTGCAAGACTTCCACCTCAGCCTCCACTGCTGGCAGGCCGATGACGTCAAGGGCTTCGAGGTACAGGCAGGCGCCATGTCTGGTGGTATCCAGTCAACCGGCGACTTCCCTGGTGCTGCCCGTAACATTGACGAACTCCGTGCCGACATCCTGAAGGCCAAGAGCCTCATTCCTGGCAACCACCGCTTGAACCTGCATGAGATCTATGGTGACTTCAAGGGTAAGGTCGTTGACCGTGACGAGGTTACTGTAGAGCACTTCCAGTCATGGATTGATTGGGGTAAGGAGAACAATACAAAACTCGACTTCAACTCAACAAGTTTCTCACATCCAAAGAGCGGCAACCTCTCACTGTCGAACCCAGACAAGGGCATCCGTGACTTCTGGATCGAGCACACCAAGCGTTGCCGTGACATCGCCAACGCCATGGGCGAGGCACAGAACGATCCATGTATCATGAACCTCTGGGTACATGACGGCTGCAAGGATCAGAGTGTCAATCATTTCACCTACCGCCACTTGCTCAACGAGTCGTTGAACGAGATCTTCGCCAAGAAGGAGCCTATGATGAAGGACTGCTTGGAGGGTAAGGTATTCGGCATCGGCCTGGAGAGCTTCACCGTCGGTAGCCACGACTTCTATACCGCTTATTGCTCAAAGCACAACATCATCCAGACCATCGATACAGGTCACTATCACCCAACCGAGAGCCCTGCCGACAAGGTGAGCGCCCTCTTGGACTTCATCCCAGAGTTGATGCTCCACGTGAGCCGTCCAGTTCGTTGGGACTCAGACCATGTCACTATCATGGACGACCCAACACAGGAACTCTTCTTCGAGATTGTACGTGCCGGCGCCCTCAACCGCGTTCACTACGGTTTGGACTTCTTCGATGGTTCAATCAATCGTCTTGGCGCTTACGTCATCGGTTCACGTGCTGCCCAGAAGTGCATGCTCCGTGCTCTGTTGGAGCCACGCGACATCATCAGCAAGTACGAGCTCGCTGGCGAGGGCTACAAGGTATTGGCACTCCTTGAGGAGCAGAAGGCTATGCCATGGCAGGCTGTTTACGACATGTTCTGTCTGCGCAACGACGTACCTGTCGGTCAGGAGTTCATTGCCGACATCGACAAGTATGTTGCCGACGTAACAAGCAAGCGATAAGACAGTTCCCCAAGGACACTTTAAACATTATATAATATGTCAAAAAAGAGTGAATTAGCGAGCACCATTGCGGTGTCTCTCAATAATTATCTGGATGCAGGTGCAATCGTAGCAGGTGCCGCAGGCTTGACCCTTTGGCAGAAATACTTAGGCCTGACCGAAGTGCACCTCGGTTGGCTCAACTTCATCAGTGCCAACTGCTTGGGCGCTGCCCTGGGTGCCATCATCGGCGGCTACATGGCCGACAAGTATGGCCGTAAGTTCATCTACACTTACAACCTGTTGGTTTACATGGCTGGTGTATTGCTCATCATGCTTTCGGTCAACTTCCCTATGCTGTTGATTGGTTTCCTCGTTACAGGTGTATCTGTAGGTATTGGTGTACCTGCCTCTTGGACCTACATTGCCGAGGGTTCGAACAACGCCAACCGCGGTCGTAACATCTGTATCTCGCAGGTATCTTGGGGCTTCGGTCCTATGATCATCTTGCTGTTGGGCATGTTCTTTGCCCCTGGCGGATATTGCTACGACTTCGTCGAGAGTGTTGGTCGCTCCATTGCTGGTGCCGATGCTCCTGTAGAGGCTATCGAGGTATTTGCTTCGCGTATTGTCTTCTTCTCGCTCTTCGTCGTAGCCTTTGTGGCTTGGCGTTTGCAGAGCCGTCTGGAGGAGAGTGCCGACTGGAAGGCCAGCCATGCTGCCGATTTGGCCAGTGGCAAGAAGACCAGTTTGTTGAACGCCTTCCGCGTCCTCTTTGCTAACCAGACCGCTGCCATGACCCTGTGTTACTTGGCTACCATCTACCTCTCTTGGAACTTGGTTGCTTCGGTCATGGGCTTCTTCCAGCCACACATCTACGAGACAGCAGGTGGTATTGACAACGAGCAAGCCAACTGGATGAACTGTATTCAGTGGGCCATCATCGTGTTGGGTAACTTCCTGGTTTCGTTCATCATCGACAAGGTGCCACACATCATCCTCTACACCTTGGGCTTGCTTTTCGCCCTGGCTGCATGGGTGGTTATTGTCGGCATTGGTGTCAACGACTCCTCAGCCCTCTGGCTCTTCACTATCCTGTGGGGTCTTGAAGGCGGTGTTTCCGTTCAGATTTTCTACGCATTGTGGGGTTCAGAGCTCTTCCCTGCACGTTTCCGCGCAGGTGCTCAGGGTCTGATGTTCTTCATTGTACGTGGTCTCTCGGCAGCTTGGGGTCTCGGCTTCACCTACATCTACGGAGAGAACGGCGAAGGCTTCACCTTGGCAGCATACTGCATGATTGCCCTGTTGCTCATCTCGTTGGTTGTAGGCGTTATCGGTGCTCCAAACACCCGTGGCAAGTCACTAGAGGCTATCACACGTGAACGTTACGGCGAGGACGTTGATTTTAATTAAGTGTAATACATAATATAAAATATGGCAAGTATTTTAGATGGTCGCCCAGGCTTGAAAGCTGTCGTCGATCAAATTGCAGAAGTAACTGGATACCTTTGGCAGAAAGGATGGGCCGAGCGTAATGGCGGCAACATCACCGTCAACGTCACCGAGTTCATGGACGACGAGTGCAAGGCACTCAAGGCCATCGCTCCTGTCAAGCAGATTGGCATGACCCTACCCTACCTCAAAGGCAAGTACTTCTATTGCAAAGGCACTGGCAAGCGCATGCGCGACTTGGCTAAGGAGCCTATGCAGAACGGATCAATCATCCGTATCTGTGACGACTGCGCAAGCTACGAGATAATCGCCGATTGTCCGGTGGCGCCAACCTCTGAACTTCCTACTCACCTGGCTCTCCAGAACTACCTTCTGGAGACAGGTTCCTGCTACAAGGCAACCCTCCACACCCACCCCATTGAGTTGGTGGCTATGAGTCACATCCAACGTTTCCTGAAGGGTGACACCATGACCAAAGTGTTGTGGAGCATGATTCCCGAGACCTTGGCCTTTGCGCCACTGGGCATTGGCATCGTTCCTTACGCTATGCCATCGGGCATCGAGTTGGCCGAATCTACCTTGGAGCAAATCAAGACGCACGATGTGGTACTTTGGGAAAAGCACGGCACGGTCGCAGTCGGCACCGACATCATGGATGCCTTCGACCAGACCGACGTCCTTTGCAAGGCTGCCAACATCTACATGTGCGCCCGCAACATGGGTAGCGAACCGGACGGCATGACCGAAGCCGCCATGAAGGAAGTTCAGGATGTATTCCATCTGCCTAAGACTCGTCCTTGCTAAAAGACGAATCTCTATATCTACAATAATAAAGGTAAAGGTGTTGATTGCTCAACACCTTTTTTATTTTCTGCAAGCAACGCAGCACGAAAAGAAAATTATCGATAAGTGCTACGCTTGTACCTACTGACGAAGGCAACGTAACTCAGGATGCCCAACGACGTCATGACAGCACCATACAAAGCGGGATAGCGGTACGACTCAAGCACCTGTTGGTCAATGGGTTGACCGCCCACCCAGGCACCCACGGCATTGCCCCAGTTGAAAGCAATCTGTACCAACGCTCCGCCCATCAACTCTCCGCCTTTGCTGAATCGAAGGATAAGCAACTGCTGGGGCGACGAGATGGCAAACAGACAAGCTGTGGTGAGGAACAACAGCACCAGACTAATGCCCAGATGGTCGGCCCAATGGGAAATGGCCAACAGACTGAGACAGATGGTGATACTCAACCCCAAACCCGTACGACCAGCGCCGAAACGGTCGGACAATCGACCGCCCAACTGATTGCCCACCACCATACCGGCACCGGCCAGTACCATGATGCCCGACATCCACGCTTGAGGCACACCGCCCAACTGCGTCATGATGGGCGACACATAACTGTACCAGCAGAAGACTCCGCCGTTGCACATAATGGTGGCCAAGATAATCAACCACGGCGCCAGACTCTTCATGAAGCGGAAAGCAGCTCGGAAACCTCGATCGGGCATAGCCTCCATCCAAGGCAGCCAACGCAATATGGCACAAAGGGTTACGACATTCCACACGGAGGCAATGACAAACACTGCACGCCACGAGAGCACCTCTGCCAAGAAAGTTCCCATCGGAATACCCACCAGGTTGGCGACAGCCATACCGAAACTCACAATGGCGATGGAGGAGGCCGCCTTGTCGGCTTTGGCCAATCGTTCACACACAATGCTGCTCACCCCGAAATAGGCGCCATGCGGCAATCCTGCCATGAATCGGAACAACATCATCAATCCATATTGCCAACCTCCACCCTCGGCACCCTCCTCGGGCACAGGGCAAAGCGACAAGGCCAACGCAGCCACTGCCATCACCGCTACCAGCATCCCCAGGATGCGGCGCAAAGGCATTGTCCTACAGGCAATTGCCACTGTCGGAGCACCCACGCAAACGCCAATGGCATAGGCCGAAACAAATCGCCCTGCCTCGGCAATAGACACATGAAAGTCGTTGGCCAGATAGGGTAACAACCCCATGATGACAAACTCCGAGATACCCAATCCGAAGGTACCAAAAGCCAATGCTGCAAATGCTTTCTTCATCTTCAAATTTTACAATAGGTTTTGAGGTTCTAAGGTTTTGAGGTTGTAAGGTAAAGTTAGAAACAATTATTCAAATAGTTCAAAAAGAACCGACTCCCATTTATTCACGAAAGCCTCCAACTTACCAGTGAACCGACCTCATAACCTTACTAGCGAAGCGACCTTATAACCCAATAACCTTAATGGAGCGCAAAGATAGAGCTTTTTTCACGAATTAGCAACTTTCACATGCTATTTGGCAAGAATCGGACCCTCTTTAGTCGCATTTTGACAGCTATATTTGGAAAAAATCCGATTTGTAAATATATTTGTACGAGAAATAGACATGAGGTCGCGAGGTGATGAGGTTATAAGGTCGCTTCGCTGGTAAGGTTTTGAGGTTATAAGGTTCCTTAATCCTTTGTACCTTGTACTTAGTCCTTTGTACTTAGTCCTTGTATTGTCAATTCTTTTCTAATATAATACAAAACATTCAACACTATGGCTACAAACGCATCTATCACATCGAAGGCGGGCTTTTGGATTACAGCGCTCGTCATCGTTGCCTTTTGCATCTTCATGACCGCCTCTTGCCGTGTCGTGGACTCCGGCGAAATCGGTATCAAGTTCCACAAATGGTCCAGCAACGAGCAGGACTACGGTGGCGTGGAAGGGACCTGCAAGGGTTGGGTCTTCTACAACCCCATCACCACCTCGGTCTTCACCTACCCCACCTTCATCCAGCGCAAAACCTACGAAGCATTCAAGGTCAATGCCAAGGATGCTTCTGAGTTCCGCATGGATCCAACCATCGCCTACCGCATCAATCCCGAGAAGGCATGCGACATCTTCACCAAGTACCGCAAAGGCATTGAGGATCTGGAGAATGGCTACATCCGCACCTGCATCTACGAGGCCTACCGCACTTGCGCCAACCGCTACACTTCAGACTCGCTGATGTCCAACCGTGCCAACTTCGAAAGCGATGTCCGCAACCGTCTGGAGTCATCACTCATGTCAGAAGGCTTCCTCGTCGAGGAATTCACTTCGCAGATTACTCCACCCGAGTCTCTGGCCCAGATGATCAACGAGAAGAACGCCGCCGTTCAGTCTGCCCTCAAAGCCGAGAACAAAGTCAAGGAGGCCGAAGCCGAAGCTAAGATCAAGATTGCCGAGGCCCGCGGTAATGCCGAGGCCATCCATATCAAAGCCGATGCCGAGGCTTACTACAACCGCACCATTGCCGCCTCCCTCTCTCCCCTCATCGTTCAGGAAGATTGGATTGAGAAGTGGAACGGCACTGT
>CACYQQ010000028.1 GCA_902776605.1 uncultured Bacteroidales bacterium
GAAAGTGTTGCAGAAAAAAAGTATTACTAATTATTGGTGATAGTATGAAAAAACAATTGATACTAACTATCGATGAAGAAGTGATAGACAAAGCAAAAAATACAATCCCAAATATAAGCGGATTCGTTGAAGAATGCTTAAAACAATACTTGGGAATAGGAAACAACCTACTCCCTACAAGAAAAATGCATGAACTGGTAGAAACTATCAGTAAATCCCAGTTAGAATTGTACTTAATGAACGAAAAAGGAAAGAAAGGTTATCTGACTATCAGCTATATCTATCCTTACGAATAAATGAAGTATGCATTCTCTATAATTTTTTCCCTCTTCGTCATTCCAGTCGCTTGGGGCGAAGGCAAGAACGATGCTGCCGAGGCCGCCAATGCCAACAACACCGCCCCTGCCTCCTACAGCGACTGGGAGAACGAAACCATTGACCTGGACCAGGTGGTGGTGACGGCTACGCGCACGCCCAAACTGCTGAGCGAGTCGCCCATCCTGACCCAACTCATCTCGGCATCCGACATCCAGAAACTCGATGTCACCAACGTCGAGGGATTGCTCAAACAGGAGCTGCCCGGCGTGGAGTTCTCCTACTCCATGAACATGCAGGTCAACATGAACCTGGCAGGTTTTGCCGGTCAGTCGGTGCTCTTCCTGGTAGATGGCGAACGGCTGGCAGGCGAGACCAACGACAACGTTGACTTTGAACGTCTTGTTGCCAAAAACATCGACCACATCGAGATTGTCAAGGGTGCCGCCTCGGCCCTCTATGGCAGCAGCGCCAACGGCGGTGTCATCAACATCATCACGCGCGACATCTCACAGTTGCCCTCCTGGCGACTCAACACCTATGGCCGTCTGGGCAGTCATGGAGAACAGCGTTATGGCCTCGACTTCGGTGTGCACCGGGGTCGATGGGCCAACTCTATGCAGTTGTCGCACAATGGGTTAGACTGCTACCGAGTCCACAACAAGAGCAACCAGCCTATCCCCCTCCGCATCGACTATGTGCCTGGACAAAGCACCTGGACCCTGAATGACCGATTGGTCTGGAAGCCCACCGACGACCTCCGTCTGTCGGCCCGCGCCAGTTACTACCAACGCGAGATGACGCGCAACGCCACCGAGATGGAGCACTCCCGCTACTACGACTACACCGCCGGCCTCCGCGCCGACTGGCAATGTTCGGAACGCGACCGTCTGGAGGTCAGTTACAACTTCGACCAGTACGACAAGACCCGCTACTACGTGCCTTCGCAACTGTCGGTCTCCGACCTCAACGTGCGCGAGTACAGCAATGTGCAAAACTCCGTCCGAAGCCTCTGGAACAGAGATTTTGCCCGAGGCACACTCTCCGTCGGCGCCGACTATATGTACGACTATCTGGTGAACCGCAAGTTGGCCAATGCCGACTATCACCAGTCATCGGCCGATGCCTTCGTGCAATACGACTGGACCCTCAGCGAGCAATGGGAAGTGGTCTCGGCGCTCCGTTACGACTACTTCGAGATTGGTCACCACAGTCGCCTCACTCCCAAGGTCTCGGCAGCGTGGCACAAAGACCGTCTCGCCCTGCGTGGCAGTTACGGAATGGGCTTCCGTGCTCCGTCGCTCAAGGAGATGTACTACGACTTCGAGGCCATGCCCGGTTGGACCATCGACGGCAATCCCAACCTCACGCCGGAACAGAGTCACAACTTCACCCTCTCAGCCGAATATGGCAAAGGGGTGTTCAACTACACCCTGCTGGGTTACTTCAATCACGTCACCGACCGTATCACCACGGGTGTTCCTGCCGCCAAGACCGACGGTGCCCACCTCCCCTACATCAACCTCGACCAGATGCAAGTGGCTGGCGGAGAGGCCACTGTGCAGGCTCGATGGAGCAATGGAATGAGTGCCAAGGTGGCCTATTGCTACACCTACGAACACAATCCCGACCAGGCTCCCAACCAGTTCATGCCCGCCCGTCCTCACTCGGCCAACTATAAGGTGGAATACACCCCTCTCCTTTCAGGCAAATATGGCGTAACCGTCATGCTATCAGGTCGTTGGCTTTCGTCGGTCACCAATCGGGAATACCGCTCCACCCAGCACCCCGAGGAGGGCATCATGGAGGTCCATTATCCCGACTATCACCTCCACAAGTTCCAGGTCATCCAACGCTGGGAGGACTGGCTGTCGGTCACTTTTGCCATCGACAACCTATTGGGATACAAGCCGGACAACTATTTCTACAACGCTCCCCTCACCACGGGACAGACCTACTCGGTCGGCATCAGCCTCGATGTCGATAAGCTGTGGAAGTAATCCCCCCCCCCCAAAAAAAAACAATACCGCCATCCGTTTGCCTCTTCGGCTTCGGATGGCGGTATTTATTGTATCTGAAAATCAATGATTCACCACACATCTTTTCTTCTCAATACCAACCTACTTCCTTCGATTTTGTAAAACCACAGATCTGTTTCGTAGCCAAACAATTGCCATTTTTCATACTCTTTGTCATGTCGCCACGGTTTATTTACAAACATATCTCTAATAATTGGCAAATCTCGAGAATCTGTATTGAAAACCAGCACCCATTGATTCTTTTCCCTTCTGTAATAACCATACAAAGGGCAGTTCATATCTTCCCCATTTCTAATTGCCTCAATACCCTCTTGCTCTGTTTGAAAAGAACGAACAGGAATAATAGGAGTATCTGCACAACCAGTAATATGGACTCGAAGGCTATCTTTCGTTCTCCAAAAGCAAACTGTAACATAAAATGTAGAATCAGAGCCATCTTCCGATGCTCCATTCTCCCGTATATAATCATCAATGATACTATCTATGGATGGAGAATATTTACCACAAGCGGTAAACAACAAGACTATTAAGCCCAATAAGAGGAAATTCTGTTTCATGACAATTAGGTTCGTGTTATACATGATCCTTTTTTCGCTTGCAAAAATACAACAATTCTCGGAAATCTCCAAACTATTTGCATAAAAAAATTTCTTCCTCCATTTACATCTTTTGAGATTCTTCGCTATTTCTTCGGGAGACAACAACCAGAAAGTACGCACTCCTTCCCTCGCGGTATTGATAGGGTCAAATTTTGGTCTATGTTTGGTCTAAATTCGGTGATTGATTTCGGTCGATTCAATCGAACGCCAATCGTTACCCAATCGTTACCCGATAGTTACCCGAACAATACCGCGAGGTCGGGTCAAAGGTAGGTCGGGAGAAGGGGATGTAGGAACCGTCATCGCGGGAGGTTTTACTAATGAGGGCAAGAGGGAGGCCGACAGGGAGGATGATTGGGCGGAGGGCAGTTAACGCAAAATGCGTCGGAGAGGACTCCGACGCATTTTACCATAGCACGAAACGCTTAAGGTTTAGAAGATGGTACACAACAAAAAGAAAGTTGTCACCATAATGAACAGAGAAGTGAACATCAAAGTGATACACAATGCTGTTGATGATTTGTCTTTTTTCCCCTTCTCCTCATTATTCGTAAGAATAACAGTTTCTTGGAACATAGCTGATAGTATTTTATAGTAGTATAAACAAATAGTCTCTTTAGCGACCACAAAGGTACGACTATTTTTACTACTATGCAAAAGTTTCAATAAAAAAGTACAAAAAATATATAAAAAATACACAAAAGCGCCCATTTTGCTTTAAAATAGAGCAAAAATGGGCGCTTTTTTACCGAAATCGGACCTTATCGACGCATCGGACAACCCGAATCGCCGCAACAACTGCACGAGCCGCAAGTGGGACCGCGACGGTTCTTCTGGACCAGATAGACCAGAGTACTGACGAAGGCCGACAGAATGATAATCAAAAGGATAACGCTTATCAGGTTCATAGGAATAGACTAACGATATAGGCCACAACCCAGGCTACAGAGCATTGCAGGAGGACGGTGTAGAGGGCATATTTGTTGCCCAACTCGCGTCGGATAGCAGCCACAGCAGCCACGCATGGAGTGTATAATAAACAGAATACCATCAGACAGATGATGCCGGCATTGCTCAGGATATCCGTGACAGGCACACCTGCCGAGAGGGTTTCGATGGTGCTCACCACACTTTCCTTGGCCATGAAGCCAGAAACCAACGCCGTGGCTACGCGCCAGTCGCCGAAGCCCAACGGTTCGAAGATAGGCGCCACCACGCCTGCCACGATGGCGAGGATGGACTGGTCGCCCGCGGGATCGACCATCTGGAGGTGGAAATTGAAGTTCTGCAAGAACCAGATGACGATAGAGGCAACAAAGATGACGGTGAAGGCTCGTTGCAGGAAGTCGCTGGTCTTGTCCCACAACAGGTGAGCCACGTTCTTGATGCCTGGCAATCGGTAATTGGGCAACTCCATGACGAACGGAACGGCTTCGCCCTTCATGACCAAGGTCTTGGCGACAAAGGCGACAGCAATGCCGGTCACAATGCCGAGCAGGTAGAGACCCACCATAGCCAACCAAGCCATGTTGCCAAAGACAGGTTCGGCAAAGAAAGCATAGATGGCCACCTTGGCTGTACAACTCATATAGGCGGAAAGCAAGATGGTGAGTCGGCGGTCACGGACAGAAGGCAAAGTGCGAGATGCCATGACCGACGGAACGGTACATCCAAAGCCTATCAACATCGGGACAATGCTTCGACCCGACAGACCGATGCGTCGCAACAGACGGTCGGAGACAAAAGCAATGCGTGCCATGTATCCGCTATCCTCCAACATACTGAGGAAGAAGAACAGGAGTACGATATAGGGGATGAAACTGAGCACGGCACCGCATCCGGCAAAGGCTCCGTCGATGATGAGGCTGTGCACGGCGGCATCGACCTCGGCATCGGTAAGTAATTGATCCACAGCAGCTACACCCCAATCTATACCACTTTCGAGCATCTCCTGCAACCAAGCACCGAAGCTCTCGAAGGTCAAGTAGAATATCAATCCGATGATGAGAAGGAAGGCGGGGAAGGCGGTCCAACGTCCTGTCAGAATACGGTCGATGGCCAAACTGCGTACATGCTCCTTGCTCTTGTGAGGTTTGACTACCGTCTGCCGACAGAGGTTTCGGATGAAGTTGAAGCGCATGTCGGCAATGGCAGCTGCGGCATCCAAACCTCGCTCCTGCTCCATCTGTTGGATGATGTGTTCTACCGTCTCTAACTCGTTCTGACTGAGGTGCAAAGCTTCGCGCACCAAGGCATCGCCCTCGATGAGTTTGCTGGCAGCAAAGCGAAGGGGGATGCGAGCCGCTTCGGCATGATCCTCAATGAGATGCATCACGGCATGGAGGCAACGGTGAACGGCTCCACCATGTTCCTGCGGACTACAAAAGTCCTGACGTTGAGGTGGTTCCTGAAAATGGGCCACGTGGAGCGCATGCTCGATGAGTTCGTCAATGCCCTCGTTCTTGGCCGCCGAAATGGCCACCACGGGGATGCCCAAAGCCGCCTCCATCTCGTTGATACGGACGGTGCCGCCATTGCCTTTGAGCTCGTCCATCATGTTGAGCGCCAAGACCATCGGCACACCCAGTTCCATGAGTTGCATGGTGAGGTAGAGGTTGCGCTCGATGTTGGTGGAATCGACGATGTTGATGATGCCATGCGGACACTCCTTGAGGATGAAGTCGCGCGAGACGATCTCCTCGTTGGTGTAGGGCGACAGACTATAGATACCCGGAAGGTCGATGACCTCGCTGTCGGGATGCCCCTTGATGGCACCACTCTTCCTATCGACCGTGACGCCGGGGAAGTTGCCGACATGCTGTTTGGAACCGGTTAACTGGTTGAACAACGTCGTCTTACCACAGTTCTGATTGCCCGCCAAGGCGAATTTAAGGATGGTGCCCTTGGGCAGAGGATGCTCCTGTGCACGTTCGTGGGCAGTCAGGTGTTCCTCGCCCAATCCGGGGTGCGGAATATGCAATGGCTCGGCATACGCATGGTTGGCAACATAAGGTTCACGAGAAACCTCAATACGCTCTGCCTCAGAGAGACGCAACGTCAGTTCATAACCATGGATGCGCACCTGGATGGGGTCGCCCATAGGAGCATATTTCACGACGACGACCTCCACCTCGGGGATGACGCCCATATCCAATAAATGCTGACGCAGGGCGCCCTCACCGCCAACAGCTGTGATGCGCCCTGCTTGACCTATCTTCAAGTCACGTAATGTCATTCTTCTCAAATTTACGCGCAAAGATAGTAAGAATTCCGTTTGAATGTATCAATCGGAGCAAGAAACACTCATTTTTCGATTAGAAATACCTATTTATGGGTACGACCTGACAACAGGAGTTGACCCGAAACGGGATGTAACACGCGTCGGCCCTGAAGATCATAATAGGTACCGCGCGCGAGACGTTCCTCCAAAGTCAGACCCTCGTCGAGCTTGCTGTCGTCGGCCAACTCCTCGATGCCCGACGGGTCGTCGAACTGGATGCCTTTGTCCTCTCCCAAATAGAGGTCAGCCTGCTGGTGACGGTTGGTGTCACCAATGGTCGGACGGTTCATCAGGTAGATGGACTTACCGCCGTCAGGGAATCGACCCACGCTTTGGGTATATTCCTGAACGTCATAGACCAAGACATCGGCGAAACCATGCATCTCGGGATGGGCAGCGAAATAGGCGGCATTGTTCGACTCAAAGAGTTCGGAAGATCGGATGAGGACCAGACTACCTGCTTCGTTGCCCAACTTGAAGCCCGTATGCAGTTGAGTATCAGTCTCTAACTTGTCGGCCCAGATGACCAACTTACCACCAGCGGGCAGCAAGGTGACATCGGAGAAGTTGGTGGCTGCAATCTGATATTTCTCGGGCTTGTCGGCATTGTCGCTCACATACAGACCAGCGAGGTCAAGATCCATCTGGGTAGTATTGTAGAGCTCAATCCAATCGTTCTTCTTCCAATACTCGTTGACATAGACGTCATTGGAAGCGCCCACCTCGTTGACCTTCACAGGGAAGTGCAAGGAAGCGACCTCCTCGGCCGATGAAACGGGTTCGAAACAGGCCACCAAGGTAGTAGTGGTACTGCCCAACGTGTAGAGACTGTCGGTACTTACATAACTGCCTTCGGCTGCCTTATAATATTGCAGAGAGGCATCCCAATAGATGTCGGACGATTCGGGCTTGTTGTTGTGCACCTCCACGCAAATGCTATTCTTTCCGCTGTGGAACAAGGACTTAGAGAGTGACATGGTGCCCGAATCCGGATTGTTCGGAGCATAGGACGCAGCCACAGAGTTGTAGGTCACCGTTCCTGTCGGCATGTTGTATCGGCCAGCCTCGACACCGTTGACGTAGATGACGAATCCGTCATCCTCCACAAAGTCGAGCACCAGATCATCCTGCAACATATCGGACGTCATGTTGACCTCCTTGCCGAAGTAATAGGTTGGCAGATAACCGGTTACGGTAGTATTCACCGTCTTGCCATAACCCAGTGGGGCATTGCCCGAGGGGTAAGACGACATATCGGCATACCAAGTGGTGCCGTCCAACGAACCGTTGGCATAATAGTGCCAAGTGGTACCCTTGTCGAACAAGGTGACGGCATTGCTCTGGGCATTCTTGTTGCTCCACCCGACAAACTTGTAACCGGCTGGAGCCATAGCCTGCAACTGAATCTTACCTATCAGCGTGCCGGAGAATTTGCCTGTCGGCACCTCTAAGCCATTGACTAACAGACGCGCACCTTCGATGTTGGAAGACAAGGTCACCTTTCGACCTGTGTCGAGATTCAGGTAACTGCGGAGGTGCGAGATCATACTGGTCTGACGGCTGCTCGACAACGAACTGATCAAGTTGCTGGCGGTATTGTTGCTGTTGCCCCACTCGGGTGAAAGGGCTTGATTCATAACACCCTGCATCTCGGAGATGATACTGTTGCAACGGGTGGGTTCGAAGACAGAACCTGCCACAAGACAGAAGACGTCGGCAAACTGCTTCTTGAACTTATCGTTTTTGAGCATATTCAGGAAGATGGTGACAAACTCAATCTCCTCCGTATAGTGCTGACCGGTAATGTCGTTGCCGAACTCATCGATGCCATAGAGCGCATCGAAGAAGTAAATCTGCTTATCGGCAAAGGTGTTCAATGGAGTATTGGTAGCAAAAGTGCCATCCAAGTCGAAGAGCACGAAGTGGAACTTACCGACGGGATGTCCGTTCTCGTCATCCTGCAAAGCGCGGAAGCCCTTGACATTGTTCTGTGGCCAGTCGGTTGCACCTAAGTAGAACTCGACTGCCATATAATTGATGTACTCCTCAATATCGACCAGACTATCGCAAATAAGTTGATAGACAGCATCATCGGCACAATTCTGGCTCAACTCATACCAACGGTTGAAGGCATCCTTGGTGCCCGACTTCTGGACATAACCGGAATCGGGACTGATTTCGAATTGGTCAATGAAGTCGGTATCAATGCCGTAGTTGGCAAAAGCAAAATGCTTGTTGTTGGGCTCGCGGATATTCAAGACGCGTTTGTACTCGCCGTTGATGAAGACATGGGCTGGTTGCCATGCCTGACAATCGAGGTAAAGACCGGAGCGACGTACTATCTCCTGCAAGGCAGCATCCTTGAGTCGGCAACCTGTATCGTTGCCGCCATTACGGAGTTGCAAGGTCTTATTTCGATTGTAGGGCTTGCTGTCGAAGAAGGGGTAATCCAAGTTATTGGCGCCATATAACTTATTGGCCTTCAACTTGAAGGAATGAGGTTCCCACGCACGGCTCCAACCGCCACACATCTCGAAGTCCACCAACTGATTGAAGACCACCTCGCCGTACTTACCACTGGCATCGGGCACCAGATATTCGAAGTTGACAGCACGTTCCCAATCCATGTTCCAGTTGCAGGGAGCCGACTGTCCATTGCCGGGTCGGCCATTTCCATTGCCCTGCACATAGACTCCATATTCATCACTGAACAGGTCATTGTAATTGGCAGTCACGCTCACCACGGGCATGGTCAAGTCGCCGTAGGTGTTGTTCATCAAATAGGAACGGGTCACTACTTCGCTCGGCAGTTTGCCAGTCTGGAAAAGACGGAAGCGACATACCGTCGATGTGGTCAATGTCAAACTGCGCTGTATGCCGATGGAAGAGATATTCTTGTAGAGGGTGGCATTGGACAACGTTGGAGTGGATCCGTCTGTCGTATAGGCCAATGTACATCCGGCCGGCACGGTCACTTTCACGGTTTTCTGACCTGTGAAGAAACAACCCAAGGCATTGACTTCTGGTTCCGGAAGCTGCTCTGTAGCAAAGTCGGAGGTAGCGTTGGTGCCCTCCGGCGTGCCATCACCGGTCCAAGACCACGTTGAACCTCCATCCGTGATTCGGGCATACGAGACACGACCCTGCATGGCAGGATACTTCTGTCTGGTCACCTCTACCCCACTTTCGTCGCAGAGGATAATCTCGCCGCCATCCTTGTCCAATTTGAAGTCCACCTGTCGATAAGAAACACCATATCGGCTATTGTGGTCGAACCAAATATTGCGGAATCCCTTCGCAGGAACCGAACCAAAGTCCAAGGGCAGACGGAACGTATGTCCCTTGTCGTCTTTGACTATGGCTCCACCCACAAAGACGGCTGTCTCGGTAGGATTGTAGAGTTCCACCCAACCGCCATAATTCCACGATGGGTCGATGAACTGATCAATGTTGCGACTCTGTATCTCGTTGATGATCACATTATCGGCCGACATAGCCACACTCTCCACTTTCACAGAAGCCTGTGCCGACAATCCTGATTTCTTATCCTTGCAAGTAACTATAGCGGTGCCGTTTTTGAGTCCCGTGACGACTCCCTCCTGCGTCACCATGACTACCGAATTATTGCTGCTGGTCCACTGGAACTCATACAAGGAAGCCGCCGTGATAGCAGGAACGGTCTGTGGCACAAGGGTAAAGGTCTCTCCTCGGCCCAACGTCAAGTTGTACTCGTTGAAGGATAGGGACGTAAAATAGACCGGAGTGGCATAATACTTTAATTTCCAATTGGAAAAGATACACCAGTTACTGCTGGTGTAGGTGTTGTTGTATATACCGAACGTGAGTGTCCCATTGGTTACATTGACCTCCAAGGAATTTTGGTAGTTACCGTTGGCGAAATAGCTGGCTGCACTCTCCATCGTATTCGGGATAGTACAACTGCCCCCGTTGCCATAGACCGTAGTCGTTCCGGGATAGCCATAACCCGTGGTCGGAGCGTAGATACTTTGTACTGGTGTCTCGTTGCTGTTGCCATACAGATAGGCCGTCACACCTGTATTACCATTCAAGTAATTGGTATATTGATTATAGGAGGCGCCCCCATTTCGATAGTAGGCTTGCACCTCGATGCGGTATTTGCCGTTGGACAAACCGCTGACGGTCTGGAACATGTCGAAAGTGCCGTTCCAAAACTCCTGACACCCATAACTGGTGTTAGTACTGCCGGCACTGGCATTCCACGTCCAACCCTCCTTGGTGTTGTTCTCGTAGTTTGGATTGACCACAAAACGATCTGTTACGTCCAACCATTCTTCGGCTGGAAGTTGAGCAGCTACGCTCAACGCGAACAGCGCTAAAACAAGTTTTTTCATGTCAAAGTCGATAATGTATTTATGCAGGGAATCCCCTGATTATTAAATCTTTATTTCAAAAGCGACACAGGCACGGCCTCTGCCATTGCCTTGTAGGCCTTTTCGCTGGGATGCAGATGATCGCCCGAGTCATATCCTTCGGCAAATGCCTGTGGATGAGCTGGATGGCAAACGGCTTTATCGAAGTCCACACAGCCATCGAAGAGTTCCGACTGACGTAACCACGCATTGAAAGCCACACGCATGGATTCGCGGTCTTGGTTGTAAGTGCGCCATCCCTCAATAGGTAACAAGGTGCCACTCCATACTTGCCATCCCTTCTCTCGGGCAGGTCGGACATAAATCTGTTCGACTCCCCGGCAGAGATCCTCCACCGTCGGCATGTCGCTCCACGGACGGAAGGGATTGACCTCTACGCCAACCGGGTGGATGATGTCATTGATGCCATGTTGTATAATGACGGCTCCGGCTCCAGCCACATTCATCTCTATCGGGAATCGCGTCGCACCCTTCAATCCGTACGCTTGGTAAGTGATGCAATCATATTGGCGTAAGATTCGGGTTCCACTGACGGCTCGCCGGATGATAGAAACATCTCGGCAGCCCTCTTCCCAAGCGCGAAGAGAAAGATAATCGGGCCAACTCTGTGCCGTGATGGAGTCGCCATAACAAATCAAGGCATGGTTCTTCTCCTCGGTCAATACATCTATGGTATTGAGGAAATAGAACCAATTGGTAGAACGTGTCAAGGCTATCGGCAATTCCTTCTGTCGAGCATAATCTCCATAGGCGAACTTTCCCTTGGACAAGGGACCCGTGATAAGCGTTCCGGCATTCATCTGGGTAAAATCAGACAAATAGAAACTGACATCCAGGGTCTCGCCCGCTTGTACAGAGATTTCGACCTCATCGCTTGTGACTTCTTCTCCGGCGGGGATAGAGAAGCATTCTTTTCCGCCGAAGGTAATAGCAAGAGGCTGATAGTCTGCAATTTGTCGAGCTACACATGCATACTCAATATGAACGGATTCTGTGCCTGTAAGATTGGAGAACCTGAAACGCAAGCGGTTGCCATCGAAACACATTCGGATAGGGTATCTCAACGTAAGATTCTTAGCATAAGTGCATTCTTTG
Organism: uncultured Bacteroidales bacterium; assembly: GCA_902776605.1. Classification (GTDB taxonomy): domain Bacteria; phylum Bacteroidota; class Bacteroidia; order Bacteroidales; family UBA3663; genus Liminaster. The sequence continues at coordinate 11,741 of CACYQQ010000028.1, forward strand.
CGGTCTGTAATCGACGTCGCATTACCCCAACAAGCCACCCACTTGGTAAACTCTCGTTCTTTTCTCATTTCTTAGATTGGGAAATCAATTTCCCGCTGCATTTCTTATTTCTACAAGGAGGAAGACTCCTTCCTCGATTCTACCTTTTTGAAAGCGTCAAGTAATTGCCTGAAACAAGCGTGCTATATTGTACTTATCCGATACAAACGCAGCCACTCATTATCGGCAACACCGAACTTGACTATGACCATATTAAATCGTGCGCAAAGATACTAAATATGAAGCATAAATCAAAGAAAATTAACAAAAAACTACATATAAAAGGCAAGAAACAACAATGGCTGCCCCATTTAGGAACAGCCATCGTTCATTTATTGTATTTTTCGACTCATTATTTCTTAGAGAATCGATAAGCGAAACCGATCTTGAAAGTCAGTACGGTCTCATCATAAGTACGCCACGCATGGTTCGCTGATTCGTTTACAGGTTTAGCATAAGCATAACCAGCCGAGAATCGGAAATCGAGACGTTTGCCGGGGCGGAATATGAATCCAGGACTAACCTCACCATATAAATAAACCGGATAACGGAATGGACCATCCACTTTATTGGTCTCCTGATCCGCAGTCAGTGGGAAATTGGCACCAGCCAAACCGTCAACAAAGAGTGACAGACGTTTACGAATGTTTACACGCAATTGCAAATTACCCAACGTAGGAAAATAGTCTCCACCAGGAATACCTGACACTCCGCCAAAGTCATGCAGATAACCCACCTGACCACCTGCATACAAGTGACTTGTCAAGTTATAGCCAAGGCTGAACAAGAAACCTCCGCTCTCATCACTGGTGATGGCAGAAGTACCTGTTGACGTATTGAAAACCACCGTCATACGATATTCCCAAGAATGATCGATGCTACGGCCATAGAGCTCATCCTTGGTGACAAACCACATCTCTTCTTCTGTCTTGCGGGCTTTCTCCTCCTCATTCTCGATGCTCTTTGCAGGCTCTTCGACGACTGTTGTCTGATTCTCGACGACAACATCTTCTACTTCATTAGCTGAAGGAGATTCGACAATCTCAGCGGGAGGTGCAGCTACAGCCGTAGAGTCAACCTCCTGTGCCAACGCAGGGCACAATGCACTGACTGCCAAAAGAATCAACATGGGTAAAAAGTTCTTCATAACGAAAAAACGTATTTTGAGTTAATATATTCTTATTGAATGATAGACAATAAAATATTCTTGAATTTCTCTTCGAAGACGGGCAAGGTGAAATGCTCTTCATATCGACGCCTTCCCTCCTGCCCCATCTGCAAACGCAATTGCGGATTTCGGATCAACTGTTCCAACTTCGACGCCATCTCGTTTGGATCCGGACGGAACGTATTCTCCATGATAGGCGTTTCGCCGCCCAACAGGAATCCGCTCTTGCCATCCTCCACTTGCGTACTGATACCACCCACATTGGAGGCCACCACTGGCAACGAATATTGCATCGCCTCCAATATGGTCAAGGGGAATGCCTCTGTATAACTGGGCAAGACAAAGATATCGGAATTACGCAGATACTCTTCCTTCTTTCGACCGAACTTATTGCCATGATATTCAACGATATCCGACAATCCACGCATCTCGATTTCATCTTCAAATTCCGGTTGAGTAATCTCGCCCGTTATGCCACCAACGAAATCGGCCACAAACTGAAGTCCCCTCTCCTTCAACAGCCGAAGGGCATCCAGGTATTCAATCAAACCCTTGGTCCGCATGATGTGCGACAACCACAGGACGTGAGGCACCGCATTCGAGACCTTCTCCACCGGCTGCAAGTTGGTATCTGGAATACCATTGGGGCAAATCAGGACATCCTCTCTCTTGACGTACTTGCTGACATCCTGAAACAGACTCTCACCCAGCAAGATAACCTTCAACTGATAGAAGTAGAAACGGTACATCATCTCGTACTTCCAGTCGCCCTGCATGGTCTTGACACCCTTGTTGTGCAAATGAATCACAAAACGGCTCTTCTTGCTGAACAACAAAGCGACCAATTTAGCAAAGGTCAACATCAAGTTATCCTTGAAGAAAGGACCTCCCGTCGTACAGGGCGTCATGTAGATGATGGAAGGTTTCTTCTTGTAGATGGCGCGGATAACCTGCATCACCTTCTTGAAGAACAGACCAATCTTGTTGAAGTCGGCCTTTCCGATATCCTCCAGGTTCTTGGCAGTCGTGATGTCAATATAGCGGCAATCGAACGTACTGTTGATGAGCTCCGACTCGCGGATATACTGCCCCATTGCACTGGCGCCGTGAATAGGTGGCGGCATGTGCATCACGAACAACACGGACGGCTTATTCTTCTTATCTGTATGATTGATTTCAGACATTATTTCTTAAATCGATGGTATTCCCGATACAGGAGCACCTTACATAAAAACCACCAAGTCAATGAGGTATGCTTGCACAAGTACATCAACTTACCGATGGCATCCTTCACAAAATAGTTTCCATAGGTCAAGGCCTCCTGTCTTGCCAACTCGGTCCGGCCACTCAACAACTGGCAATAGGTCAGATTGCGAGCCACACGTCCCTCGGCCATCCGGAAACTCTCGGTCTCTCTCAATGCCGGATTCTGGCAGACAATCCGACGTTCCCAATCTTTCAAAGTCGGGGCATTGTTCCACCGCCTCTGCATCTTGTCGAGCCAATCCTGCTGACATCCGATGACCATTGTTCCGTCGCTGACGTATAGGGGCGAGGGAATCATTCCCCACTTTCCAAAGTTTGCTATCATCCACCAAAACTCATAATCTTCGGAGATTCGCAAATCTTCTCGCATCAGGACCTGTCTCGCCTCATCGGTCTTCATCGTCGTGGAACAAGTGCCCACGTGACAGTATCGTGCCCAATAAGCATAGAAATCGTCGATGACGAATGGAGAAGCGCCTTCGGGCAACACCTCCTTGGCTGGCGTATAGGAGATTCCACTCACCGAGATATTCTTGCACACCACGCTGACGGCCACGCAATCGGCATGCTGCTCCAGGAAGGAAACGGTCTGTTCGACATAATCCGGCTCCCAATAGTCGTCGGCATCCAGCAAGGCGACATAGCGTCCCTGCGCCTGGGTCATTCCCCAATTACGGGCTTTCGACGGACCAGCATTCTGTTGTTGCAACAAGTGGAACTGCAATCGGCTCTGCCACAAGGGGTTCTCGGCATTCAAGTACCGTTCCCGATACAGCGCCACGGTGTCGTCCGTACTGCCGTCATCCACCAGCCACACCTCCATCTCGTAATGTGTCTGTTGTGCCACAATGGCATCCAGACATCGGGGCAACAATATCGCTCCATTATAGACGGGAATAACGACCGACAAATCGACCATAGCCAACTATCAAAGAATCAATACTTTTCGACCCAATCGATATTCTTCCGCTTCCACTGGAAATAGACGTTGAGCAACTTGCAGATCACCTCGTTCATCTTCTCTGGGTTCTGCCGCGCCTTGGCCACCTCGTCCTCGTAGAAGGAAATCTCCGAGCGGTCCCAGCCCTCGCCGCTGAAACGGCTGATTGACACAACTGCGATATCGGCAAATGAGGACGCCTCCTGCAGCAGTCTGTCCGGTACCTCGGGCTCGATCGTCATACCCGGCGCGTAGCCCTCCGCATACTGCTTTTTGACATATTCACGGTAGAAGTCGCAAAGCGGCTCAAAAATCTCGTGTCCGCCGACTTCCTTGAAGCCGTCATAGATATTCTTCGAATATGCGCAATATACGTCGCCGCTTCCGCCGCCTCCGCGCACATAATCAAAGGTTCCTTTGCCGAGGAGCGCGATCTTGGCTCCTTTACGAAGCGGCAGCGCTCCGTTGTTCTCAAGAAGCACCATGCCGTCTCTGGCTGCTTTTTTGGAAAGTTCTCTGTGTTCCGCGCTTCCCGTTACAAACGTTCCGTTCTCTCCCACCGGGAGAATCGGGCAATACTTCGCTCTCGCCCATCTGTCCATTCTAAAATCCTCCTTATATTTGCCTACTGAATCTCAAAACAGATCGTCACTCTGTCATCCACCTGGATGTCATCCGCGACCATATTGAATCCGTAGCCTGCACTCTCTTGCGCCGCGCAGTCCTTCTGCATGCTGCGAAGCATCACCGGCTCCGAGCAGATATCCGCGTTGCCGAAGGAATAATCGATCCGCGCGATATCGCCGAGCTTCACATTGCTTGCCGCCGCAAGCACCGCGGCCTTTTCCTTTGCGTCGGAAACCGCTTTTCCGAGCAGTTCATTGCGGCACTTTTCCAGATCCGCAACGGTATACTGGATCCGGAATTCCGTCTTCACGCCGCTCTTGGCAAGCGCATAAAGCACTTTGCCGAGCCGTTCGTTATCCGACGGGAACTCGATTTTTAAGGACTGCTCAAACCGGTAGCCCTTGAACCGCTGCTTCCAGTTTCCGTTCTTATCGCTGTAGCCTTCGTAATATGCGTCCACCGAAAAATGAACCGTCTTCAGGTCATCCTCCTGAAATCCGCATCCGGCAAATACCTTCTGCAACTTTCCGCTCATTTCGGAAGACGCTTCCAAAGCCTTTTCATAATCCTTCTTCGTATCCGACAGATTCATCATCAGGCGGATCCGGTCCGGCTTCACCGCTAGTCTACCCACTCCGGTAACTTTCATCTCACGCATGGCTTACTCCTTTCTAATCGCAAGCATTGCCGGCACCGCAAGATGCCGGCAAATGAAACTGCAAACTTCAATAATCTTACTTTACGTGACGGATAAATACGTCATCTACGAAGAAATCCGCGTTTCCGTCGGTCTCAATGAACAACTCTGCCGACAACAACGTATCCGGAATCGTCACGCGCATTTCGATCTTGTTCCATTCTACTCCAGTAGAACTTACTTTTGCCAGTACTACGGGTTCCGTACCGTCAAGTCCTGCTCGAATCTCATGATCGGCAGTCTTAACATACATGGTAACATCCGCCGTATAGCCGATATAAGCGCTCACGTCGAGTTTGACGGTTGCATCCTTCTCCTGTCTTGTTACGCAGAGCGAATGTCCTTTGCCGTCCACGGACTCTTTGTCCGTAACGAACAGGAACGGCAGATGGCCGGCGCCGCGGATCGCCGCGATATTGGTCTCCTCCTCGAAGCTTTCCTCCTGGCCGATCAGTTCGATCGTTACGTCATCGATAAAGAGCGGGCTCACATGACCCGGATTCTCGTCCTTCGTGCTGAAGAACAGGCGGATCGAATGACGGTCTGACGGAACCTTATAGGAAGCGGAAATCTTCTTCCATTCGGTGCCGCCCTCCACGGTCGCGATCACCGGGAATACGTCCTCGATATCAAGGCCGAGTCTGATCTCCTTCGCCTCACTGTATACCCACGCATCGATCTGGATCGTCTGGCCGAGGAAATCGGAAATGTCGCACGTGATTCCCATCCAGTCGGCAA
>CACYQQ010000029.1 GCA_902776605.1 uncultured Bacteroidales bacterium
CATCGCTAAAGCGGACAGCGACTCACCGTGGTTTGTCGGTCGAAAATGAGGTCATTCTGGCGCCCGAAGAGGGCATAACTAAGTTCTATCAGCGTCACGGTGGTGCTTATTATTTGAATGGTAATTCACTTGCCACGACGGACCAAAGCAACGGTGGGTATCTGGAAACCGTAGAGACCGCCGATGGTACGGTCTATTTCAAGAATATCCTCTCTACGGTCATTACCGATACTTGGGTCAAAGGTACCAAGAGTGGCAACCAGATTATTATTCCAGCCGATCAAAAGATGTATTTTTCAGAGGACCGTGGTAGCCACCTCCTATTGAGTTGGGGCAACGTTGTCGTCAACACCGTAGGTTATGACTCCGAGCATCCAGAGAACTTCATCTTCGTCCTGGATGGCGATTCGCTGACCTTGCAAGGTACATCAGCAACAGGGGCTTTCATGGGCGCTTTCTGGGACGACAACAAAGCGTTCCTGGGCTATGGCGACTACGAGACCGTCTGGAAGTACGTAGATGTCGAGAAGAAGAGCCGTGAACTGGTGCAGTTGCCCGAGGGGGTTGTTGCTGAACCTTGGATTATCACCACGCTAAGTTATTCGTCCGACAAACAGCCTATTTATGATTCACGTAGAATCAAGGTGGCCATCGATGGCTTAGACTTCTATGTGAAGGGACTATTCCGTAGTTATCCTCACGCTTGGTTGAAGGGTATGCGTCTGGGCGATGAAGTCCTGTTTGACAAAGACCAGTATCTGGGTAAGAAAGATGGCGTTGAGGCTTGGGCCATGGGGCTCGAACCGAAGGGGGAGGATGATGTCGTTCCTGTCGATTTCTCTTTCACCTACGACGAAACGGAGGGTACATTGCGTTGTAACTCGCTTATGGCTACCAACCAGAATGAGTTCAAGCTGGCTATAAAGGACATCTATTACGGTGCTGTCATCCAGCAGTTTACTCCTGAAGAGTTCACGGCACCATTTGTCGATAGCCTTAACACTTTGGACAATTTCCTGAATTACGAGGTAGTCGATGCTAACCTAGATGGCACGACCTGGAACTTCGATGCCAACAACAACGTTGCCGTATGCTTCTTCAGCATGAATCTGATTTCGTCGGATGACTGGTTGATTACTCCAGCCATCAACCTTACTGCCGACCAACTCTACACGTTCCGTGTGGATGCTGCCGCGCGAACAGAAAAAAATGAGGAGAAGTTCCTTGTCAAGATTGGTAGGGCACAGACCCCCGAGGCATTGACCCAGACATTGATTGACACGACGACAATCACCAACACCGCTTTCGACCCCTACCGAAGCGAAGAGTTCCAAGTGGCCGAGTCGGGTAAGTACTACATTGGCATTCAATGTGTTTCCGACCCCAATAAGTGGCGACTGGCTGTCCGTAACTTGGGCGTGTCGTTGGCTGTTCCGGGTGCCGTCCCAGCGGAAGTGTCGAAGGCTACCCTCACTCCCGATGCCGAAGGTGCGCTCCAGGCCAAGGTCGAATTTACCGCTCCTGATAAGGACAATAAGGGCAATGCTCTGGAGGGTGATGTCCATGTCGTTATCCAGTTGAACGAAGTCTCGCTCGATACCGTCACAGTCGCTTCCGGTGCTTCCTATTCTTATGATATTACCGTCGATACGCCGAAGTCGTACACCGTGTCTCTTATTCCTTATGTGGTAGAGGGCAAAGAGGGTAAAATTACCCGAGCGAGTGCCTGGATTGGCGAAGACACCCCTGTCAAGGTGGAGGACTTTGCGGGTCGCACTATTGGCAACAAAGTGTACTTCTCGTGGAAAGCTGCGGACAAAGGTGTCAACGGCGGCGTAGTCAAGCCCGAGACTGTTACCTATAATATCTATACTACGGTTGGCTATTCGACGCTCAACGGGAATGTCTATTTAGCCGACTCGTTGCTCACGTCCGAACCTATTTCGGGTACCGAGTTTGTATTAGAGGATGACGCATTCGCCGACGGTAATCAACAAACCAATGTTTACGCTATTGTTGCACAGAACGCGGTTGGCAAGTCGGAGGAGGCCGATGGCTTCGTCTTGGTCGGCAAACCTTACGAAATTCCATTCTTTGAGGACTTCGATGGCGAGGGACTGAAGTACTTCTGGTCGGCCTACGGTAAGTATGACATTGAAGAGGATGAGGAAGACGAAGAGAACTACATTGTCACTCTCTATGGCAGTGAGGGCAAGGTTTCTTACCTGAGCAGCGGTATGGTTTGTCTCAAGGGCGAGGAGAACCCCTCTTTGATGTTCGACGTTGCCTCTTTGAACGGCACTCCAATCAAGGTTTACATCGACGCTGCCTCTGGATCGTTCCAGCAGATTGCCACCTTCGAGACCACCGAAAACTTTGTTAAGCAGAAGGTCAGCCTCAAAGATTATGTCCATGAGGAGTGGATTACCTTTGTTCTGGTTGGTAGTTTCGAAAGCAATGACTATATTGTGCTTGACAACATCGCCGTCAACGCGGTGCCAGACAACAACCTGGCAGTATTCCTCACCGCTCCCGAGTCTGTTGTGAGAGGAAAGAAGGCCAATCTCTTGGTCGAGGTCAATAACCTGGGTGAAAATACCGTTTCCGACTATGCCGTCAAGGTCTTTGCCGACGACAAGCTCATCGAAGAAATTGCTTCCGAGGAGGTGAAAGAGTTGGCTTTTGGAGAGACTGCTGAGTACGTTGTGCCTTACGAGGCGAGCCTCTTCCACACAAGCGACGATGTCCTGCTCCGTGCCGAAGTCAGCTTTGCTGCCGACGAGGATATCACCGACAATGCCGACGAGGCCGAGCTCACTCTCTTGAATCCTGTGGCTGATCCAGTACAAAGTGTCGCAGCCAATCCGTCGGACAATGGTCTCGCCATCTCTTGGCAGAAACTGCCAGCCGAGGAGGTCGATGTGCTGGAGGATTTTGAGTCGTACGAGGATCAGTACATCACGGATGGCCAGTATCTGGGCCGTTGGTTGGGTTACGACGTTGATCAGTTGACGACCTACGACATCGACTTCGATGACCAAGAGATTGAGTGGCCTTTCGACGATGCACTCTATGCCTTCTGTATTTGGACGCCCTCTCTCTACACCGAGAACCCAGACGACCTGGCTTATTCCGCCAAGGGTCAGAAGTCTCTCCTCTTCATGGGCGCTATGCCTAATGATGAAGTTGAGGCCAACGATGACTGGCTGATCTCTCCAGAGTTGAGTGGCAAGGCACAGACAATCCGCTTCGAGGTGAGTGAGTTGAGCGATGACTATGGCGAGGAACTCTTTGAGGTCTATTACTCTACCACTGACAAGGAGATTACTTCCTTCACCCTGTTGGCTGAGGATAGCGTCGTTGCAATGGAGTTCTCGGAGCGATCATACGACTTACCCGAGGGGGCTAAGTATTTCGCCATTCACTATGTCTCAGAGGACATCTATTCCTTCATTGTGGATAACATCCAGTACAAGGGTCTTTCGGTCGAGACACCTACTGGGTTCAACATCTATGTGAACGAGGAATTGGTTGCCACGGTCGATGCCGAAGCCACTTCGTTTGATTACGAAGCCGCTCTCAACGAAGGCAACTATCAGGTATCTGTCTCCGCCCTTTATGATAGTCGTGAGTCCATGCCTGTAAGCGCCGATGTGGCTGTCTCTGCCATCGAGGAGGTAGCTGCTCCCGTCCGCGCTGCCGAGGTCTATAACCTCACTGGCATCCGCGTCCGCACGGACAAGGCACTCAAGAGTGGCGTTTACGTCATCGACGGACAGAAGACCGCAGTGAAGTAATCGCCGTTGCTTCCTTCTAAATACGAAAACCGCAAGAAACCAATCGTGGTTCCTTGCGGTTTTCGTTATCGTCTTGGTTATCGTCTTCGTTTTTTTTCGTTACGATAGCCTGTTTTGGTTTGGGTTTTCGTACGAAGTTTGTTTTTCGTTATTGTCTTCGTTTTCGTTAACGCTTTAGCGTTTCCAACAACCCGGTGCAGCCCTCCATGCAGTCGCGCCAGGTGGCGTCGAAGTTGTCGGTGTACCAAGGGTCGGCCACATCGCCGGGGCGGTCGGTATAGTCCAACAGGAGGTGGATCTTGCCATCGGGGTCGCCGCCGCACATGCGTTGCATGTTCCGGAGGTTATATTGGTCCATGCCAATGAGGAGGTCGTAGTGGTCGTAGTCGCTTCGGCGCAGTTGGCGGGCCGTCTTGCCGGCACAACTGATGCCGTGCTCGGCCAGTTTGCGCCGTGCCGGTGGATAGACCGGATTGCCAATCTCCTCGGTGCTGGTGGCAGCCGATGCAATCTCAAACTCGTCGGCGCGCCCCGCCTCTTCGACCAAGCGCTTCATGACAAACTCTGCCATAGGACTTCGGCAGATATTGCCGTGACAAACAAATAGGATTTTGGGCATTATTAAAGGAAATTAAGGGAAGTGACAAAGAAGTGAAAAGGAAGTGACAGGGACGAATGTGATAATTACTGATTACTAATTACAAATTACGTCTTCCTTGTTAAAAAATAGCCGTATGGAATTGTCAATTATCAATTATTAATTATCAATTGAAACATTGGTTTCCAACGCTTTCCACAGCGCATCCTGAGGCACTTCGGAGGTAACGACAATCTCCTCTTTGCTGACCGGGTGGATGAACTGGGCACGGCGGGAGTGGAGAGAGATGCCACCGTCGGGATTGCTGCGAGGAGCGCCATATTTGAGGTCTCCCTTGATGGGGAAACCGATGTGCGAGAGTTGGCAACGAATCTGGTGGTGTCGGCCCGTGAAGAGACGCACCTCGAGCAGGGCATAGCGCTCGGTGTTGGCGATTACTTTGTAGTGCAGACGTGCCTCCTTGCACTCCTTCTGAGGGGCGTGGCGCATGGCCTCTTCCAACGTATCGTAGGCCACACTGCGATTGGCTTTCTCGTTGCGCACAATCCAGTGTTTGAGGTCGGCCTCGGCAGGAACGCCCTTGCCCAGTTCGGTGTAGTGGCCGTCCATGTCGCGTTGCAGGGGAGTGGCGGTGGCGACGATGGCCCAGTAGGTCTTGTGGACCTCTCCGTCGGCGAACATACGGTTCATGCGTTCCAGCGCCTTGCTGGTCTTGGCAAAGATGACCGTGCCCGTGGTGGGACGGTCCAGGCGGTGGGTGACGCCGAGGAAGACGTTGCCGGGTTTCTGGTCGCGCTCCTTGATGAACCGTTTGAGCGTTTCCGACAGTGGTTCATCGCCCGACTTGTCGCCTTGCACTATCTCGTGGCAGTTCTTGTTGACAATCAATAGGTGATTATCTTCGTAAATGATTTCCATCGTGTTGCGTTTTTGTGGTGCAAAGATACAGCTTTTTTTTGAAATAGCCAACTTTACCGGTTAATGGTTACTGGTTAACGGTTAACGGAAGGTGGCAAACTCAGGACAATAGGCATAATAAGTGATTAACCGTAAACTCCTAACCCTTAACCGTTAACCCTTTATATCTTCCATCTCGCTTGTATCCAGAGGTGGTCTTGGTGGTTGCCCTGGATGCGTTGGAGGCCACTGCTGATAGTGTTCTGGTGGCGGTAAGTGGTGCGGGCATATTTGGCTTCGATGGTCAGACCAGCAAAGAGTTCGGCACTCAGGATACAAGCCGCGCGCCAGCCTTCGCCCTGCAACATAGGAATCTGGAAACCATAGAGCACATCTTTCTCCGAGAGATAGAGGCGGCAGTCGTAGTTGTCCGACTGGAACCAAGCCCCTTGTGCCTCGATGCGAAGGAGCGAGTGCCGGTAGCCGATTGCCTGAGCGATGGCTTTGCCTGACGTAGTCTGTAGGTGAGTGCCCGTTGTTTGCAGACGGAGGTGAGCCTGCGTGCGCAGTGTCCAACCCTGCGGAAAGAGGCATTGTGCCGTTGCATCTAACGCCTGTCGGTAGTAAGGTTCGATGCCCGTCTGGGTCGAGGAGGACGATGTGCTGTTGCGGTGCTTGGCTTTCCAACGATAGGATAGGGTGCCCGACCATTGACGATGGTGCAACGTCCTGCGATAGAGCGCTTTAGCGGCTATCTCGTAACCATCACTGGGATGTCGGATGCCGTATTGGGGTACAGAGAAACGGAACCAGTCGGCCGAGGTCTGTAAGTCCCAGTGAGCCGACAGGGGTCCTTGCAACAAGAGCGTGATACCCTGTTCTCCTTGCAGGGAACTGCTCTCCGCCAATGCGTTGCCCTGCAGGTGGAGGTAGCGATTGCTGTAATAGCGGTAAAGGGCAGCGGCCGACCATAATCCGAGGTCGGTATGAGCTCCGTTGAGGGTGGCCCAGCCGCCGTTCTGACTACAGGCGGTCTCGCCTTTAAAGTGGATGCCCAACCATTGCAGGTCATAGTCGATGGAGGCGGCTCCGAGTCGTCGGCCCCGAAAGACGTAACGGTTGTAATATCGCACGGCGCGGTGATAGGGGTGGTCGAAGTGATTGTAGAGCAGGTTGACTGCCACCTCGGCATTCTCTGCCAACCATTGCAGACGGGTACCTACTTGGGTGAGGTTGGCCGTATGTCGGTGATTCTCTTCGGATTGCGTGCGGTGGTACCCCGTCTCGTTCCAGGTGCGTAAGGTGTCGGCCGAAAGAGTTCCGTCGATGCCGCGCCAAGAGGCGAAGGAGGTTAACATCCATTGTTGATGCAGACGCAATTGGACAGCCGCGCCCTGCATGAAGTCCGTCTCGCTGCTGCTGGCATGGGGCGCAAGGCTGCGTCGTTTCTCCATGAATCCGTTGGCAATCAGGTTCTTGCCCAACGAGAGATTCTGTCCGCACAACAGTCCGCTACCCAATGTGATGCGGTAATGACCCGCCACGGCTTCTCGGACAATTCCTTCGCGACGACGATAAGAGAGATAGAGACTGTGACTGTCGGCCCATGGGTACTGGTATTGCCAAGGTTCACCGGCATCCTTGTTGAGCACCAAGCCGGCACGCCATTGACCTCGATGTCGGTCTCGGGTGGAGATATCGTATCGCAGGGTCTCGTGGTAAGGATCGCCACGATAGGCTTTGTCGGACTCTATTCGTTGCCGTGTGGGGTGTCGGTATCCCTCCCGCTGGTTCAGACAGCGGTCGGCCGAGAGTATCAATTGTTGCTGAAAAACATAAAAGAGAGGTGGCTGAACGCTGTCGGAAAGAAGATAATTGTGCAGGTGGTTGTCCAACTCCATTTCATAGAGCGTCTCCAAGATACGGCTGTAGTCGCGCTCGCTCATTTGCTCGGGGTCGAGCGTCTCGATGAGTTGCATCTGCCAGTCCACCCAATGAGGGTCGGACGACGGGTTGGACCTTTCGGACGGCGGCGTTTGTGCCCCAATCGATGCGTTGAGGAAGAAAAGGAGGAGAAAAATCGAAAGAATAGATGCAGAACGCATTGATTTCAAAGAAAAAAGTAGTATCTTTGCGGCATGAAAAAATGGTTGCTTGTGCTTCTTATCATGGCAGAATGTCTTGCGCTGCGGGCGCAACATATTCACTATGTCAACGACCAAGGCATAGAGGTCTTTCCGGCTCAGATTGATCCTGTGACAGGTGACACCGTGCCCGTGGTGGTGCTCAAGAACCTCTATTGCTTCAATCGCAAGCGTTTCAAGGGGGAGAAGTACGAGCGTGACTATTGGCGCATGGTCAACGACGTGAAGAAAACGCTCCCGATAGCCAAGGAGGCACGCCGTCTATTGGTCATTGCCTACGACACGTGCCAGGTATTGTCCAACCGTGAACAGAGCCGATACTTCAAGCAGTTGGAAAAGGATTTGTGGGTCAAATACAAGCCGCAACTCAAGAAACTGAACTATCGGCAAGGTAAACTGTTGGTGCGCCTCATCGACCGCGAATGCAACAAACAGTCGTATCAGATTATCCGTGAATTCTTAGGACGCACCCGTGCCGTCTTTTGGCAAGGTTTCGGTCGCCTCTTTGGCGTCAGCCTCAAGAGTGAGTGGGACCCCGACGGCAAGGATAAGGAACTGGAGGACATCTGCATACAGGTGGAGCAAGGGTTGATATGAAAGCACGAAGGCTTCGACCCCCCTCCGACTCCCCCTCGGGGAGTCGGAGGGGGGTCACTCTCTCTGCATTATTGTACAATGTGCAGGATGTCTGCAATCTTATTGACCTCTTCGATGTAACTCTCTATGTAGCGTTGGTGCTTGTCGGCCCAGATGTCGGCAATGGTGATGAGGATGCCCGACTCCTCAACGTCACCAAACTCGTCGTTGATGGCGGTGCCGAACGTCTTCATGGTGGGACTCAGACACATATAAGCATTGACCAACGGAGGGATGTTGTAACCTAACTTGCGGCACTCCGAGTTCAGGATCTTGTAGTCTTCCTTGAATTCTTTGTTGGGGAAGAGTTCTTGCATGGCCTGGATGTCGGTGTTGGTCCGAAGTGGACTATAGGGACGTACCAACTCGTCGTTGTCGGGGAAATACTTCTGCAAGAAATAGAGTATCATGTTGCGACCCTGTGTCGGGTAGCTGGGGTACATGGTGAACTTGCCATAGTAGTACTTGCAATTGGGCAAAGCCACTGCCAAGGCACCCAAACCGTCCCAGAGGTTGTCAAGAGTGAAGAGACTCTTGGCTCCGGCACGCGATGACTGGTGATCGACCACCACGAACGAACGTCCCAGTTCAAGCATGTTGGGCAGATACTCCCGGATGAACTCGTCGGAGAAATGGAACATGTGCGAGGTGGCCAATATGGGCTGCCCCTTTTCGTCCAATTGGATGTTCGGGCCAAAGATGTAACGGTAGCCGCCCAGAATGGCGTTAGTGGCAGGATCCCAGTCTATCAACTGCCAGTAGGGATTGTCCATCGTGTCGAAGAAATCGATGTCCATCGATAGACCTGTACCGCCACCTGCTTCGCGGAATGCCTCTTCACGGAGTCGTCCCACCTCCTTCATCAGGTTCGGACACTGCGCTGCGGTGAAGACATATAGTTCTGTGCCGCCCTTGCGCGAGCGACGTAACAGTTTGGCTTTGTTTTTTAATTCTTCTTGCAAAAGGGCTCTGTCAATAGGAGCGATAATTTGTTCCATGAGCAAATATATCAATTTTCAATTATCAATTGTCAAAGTGCTTCACAGCAGTTTGACCTCAACCATTGTGCCCATTCCTGAGCAGTCTTGGACTTGTCGGTGAAGGTTTGCCAGGGGATGGGTTGACCGATACGGATGCGGAACGTCTTGTTCTTGGCGGTCTTCATCATCTGGCGGGGCAGGAGGATGAGGCCGATGTTAAATTTCATGCCCAATACGCGACGGAACCACTCCAGTCCGTAGAAGAATACCGAGTTCCGACCCTCAAAGTGCATGGGGATGATGTCTCGCTGACTCTCGATGGCCTGCGTGATGACCGATTTCTTCCACTCGATGTCCTGTATCTTGCCGCCAATGAATCGGCTACAGAATCCGGCAGGGAAGGAGAGCAGCTGCATCTCGGGGTCGTTGTAGGCTGCTTCGATGGCCTCCATGTCACTGCGCTTCTGTCGTCCCAAGGTGTTGACGGGCAGGAAGTTGGGTTGCAGTGCCACGATATACATCAGCATGTCGTTGACGATGACCTTGAACTTCGGATATTTATGTCCCAGGATATTGATATACGATATACCGTCGAAAGCGCCCAACGGATGGTTGGAGACAAAGATGAATCGTCCTGAATCTGGGATATTTTCCATCCCCTCCACCTGATAGTGGACGTTGAGCATGTCGCACATCCCTTGGGCAAAGTCGGGGCCTTCTTTGTCGCGGAGGGTGGTGATGACGTGGTTCATCTCCTTTTGGCATATCAACCACTCCGCAAAACGGAACACCCACTTCGGCACCTTGGGATAGTGCTTTGGCAGTTTTGCCTTGACAACGGCTTCTATATCAATGAGTTTTGCTTCGTACATAAAAATTTAAGGAGACCCCCTCTCGTTTTCCTTCGACTAAAGTCTCTTCTTCTCGCTGGAGGGTTATCAACCCTCCTAATCGCTGCGAGAACCCCGAGAGGCGGGGCTTGTTTCAGTTATATTTATTGTCAATCCATTATAGGGAACTAAGTTCTCCCCCTCGGGGGAGTTAGAGAGGGGTACCATTTACCCACGTTCCCACAATCTTGTGGTGGAACGTAGTTCCCTCAAACGGACTCCAACCACATTTGCTCAGGATGATGTCGCGGGTGATAGTAGTTTGCTGCTGTGGGTCAACCAGTACTAGGTCGGCGCGTTTGCCGACGGCAATCTCGCCACGGTCGGTGAGTCCGAAACGGCGGGCAGGGTTGGTGGCCATCAGTTCGACCACACGGGGCAAGGTGAGGTACCCTTGATGGGCTAACTCCAAGACAGTCAACAGACTGAACTGAATGCTCGGCATACCCGAGGCCGCCCGCAACGCACCACCCTGCTTGTCGCTCAATAGGTGGGGAGCATGGTCCGTGCCGATGCTGAAGAGGTCATGTTGTAGTCCTCGACGCAAGGCGTCGCGGTCCTGCATGCGCTTAATGGCGGGATTGCATTTGATGCGGGTGCCCAATCGTTTGTAATCCTCTTGCGAGAACCACAGGTGGGCAGGAGTGACCTCCATGGTGATGTTGTCGAGGTGCGATTGTGTCTTCAAGTGGGTGATGTAGTCCAACTCCTCTTGCGTTGTGAGGTGACACACATGCAGTTGCGCCCCGGTCTCGATGGCCAATTCCACCGCCATGCGAGTGGTCTCCATGCAAGCCTCTACGTCTCGTATCTTGGGGTGAAACTCCACGGGAACGTCGTCGCCATAGAGGGCTTGGTATTTCTGTCGGTTGCGTGCAATGATGTCTTCGCTCTCGGAATGTATGCCGATGACGCGTTGTGTATTAGCGAAAAGGTGGCGCAATTTCTCTTGGTCGTTCATCAACATGCCGCCTGTCGAACTTCCCAGGAAGACCTTGAAGCCGCAGATTTCATCGCGGCGGGGCGAGTCGGGTTGACCATACAACTCCAATGCCTCGTCAATGTTGTCGGCCGTGATGCCGTACCACAGACCATAGTTGACCACACATTTCTCCCGGAAGAGTAAGTGCTTCTCTTTCAGCGCCTCAGGGGTCGTGGTGGTGGGCTTGACGTTCGGCATGTCGAGCACAGTCGTCACACCACCGGCAGCGGCGGCGCGACTCTCGGAGGCAATGTCGGCCTTCTGGGTCAACCCGGGTTCGCGGAAGTGCACATGGGCATCGACGCAACCCGGCAACAGCCAAGGACGTGGTTCCTGGGGAGCCGTCTTGGGTTCGATGGCGGCAATCTTTTCTCCCTCGATGCAGAGGTCGCCATAGACCATTTTCCCCTCGGTGCAGATATATACGTCTTCGATTTTTTCCATCAGGCGCAAGTATGTTGGAACGCGGATGACGCGGATTGGACGGACGAAACGGATTCATGCAATCTGTTTCTTTCTGTTCATTCCGCGTCATCCGCGTTTTTTTATAGTTTCGGATATTTTCGGGTGAATGAACTGAGTTTCAGTCGGATGACGCCGAAGACTGCCTCGCTGAAGATGCCGCCCGACATCTTGCTGGTGCCCAACACGCGGTTGGTGAAGATAATCGGTACCTCGGTCACCTTGGCACCCATCATGGTGGCGGTGAACTTCATCTCAATCTGGAAGGCGTAGCCCTTGAAGCGTATCTTGTCCAACTCCATCTTCGAGAGCAGTCGGCGACTGTAGCAGACGAAGCCGGCGGTCGAGTCGTGCACCTGCATACCTGTCACGATGCGGACATATTTCGAGGCATAGTACGACATCAATACACGTCCCATTGGCCAGTTAACTACGTTAACGCCAGTCAGATAGCGCGATCCGATCGACATGTCGGCACCCTCTTCGTGGCAGGCCTTGTGCAGACGGAGCAGGTCGTCGGGATTGTGGCTGAAGTCGGCATCCATCTCGAAGGTGTAGTCGTAGCCCTGTTCGAGCGACCACTTGAAGCCTGTGATGTAGGCCGTGCCCAGACCCAGTTTGCCTTTGCGTTCGATGAGGTGCAGTTGACTGAACTCCTGCTGCAAACCCTTGACAATCTGTGCCGTGCCGTCGGGCGAACCATCATCAATCACCAGTATATCAAAAGGGTGGCTAAGTCCGAAGACGTAGCGGATGATGTTCTCGATGTTCTCTTTTTCGTTGTAGGTCGGGATGATGACCAAGCAACGGTCGGAGGTTGCGGCTGTGTTATTATTCATTTCAATGAAGTCTTTCTGTTCTATTTTCGTGCGCAAAGATAGTAAATTATCTTGATTATCGCACATGTTGTTCCTCTTTTTTAGGTTATTTTAATTATTTAAGAGAGATATTAGCAGAATTGAACAAAAAAAGCAAAGTTCGCAAGCCACTGCCTGCGAACTTTGTCATTTATGCTTTTTTAGCTCGAATCAATCCGTGTCTGAAAAAAGGATATTTTGGTTGGTCATATCGTGTAAATAGCATGTACCCATCCGAATACTCTATGGTATAGCCCATTTCATTAAATAAATTTTCCAATTGTGCAGCATCGTTGTTGTTGTGGTAGGTGCAGCAGGAAAGGGTGATGTTGGCTTTCTGTTCCAACAACTTACGGGCCGAACGGATGGTTTCTACTTCGTACCCTTCGATGTCCATTTTGACAAATACAGGTTTATCTTCCTGACCAATTAATGTTTGCAAGGTGATAGTTGATTTTGAGTCTTCCCCCGAAACCAGTTTGTTCACTATCTTGACTTTATCTCCATAAGGAGCAAAAGTGGCCTGAAGTGCTTTTATCCAGTCTTGATTTCGTTCTATCAGGATGGCTTTAGCGGCTGTCTCCATATTGTCAAGGGCAAAAAGAGCTTCTGCACAACCGACGTCGACAATCACTCCACCTTTGGGCAGATAGTAATTCTCGCTTTGATACTGATGCGCCGACCCGTTCGCCTCTTTTCCCAGGATAGCATCGTAGGTGGCTATTTCGTAGTAGGTTTTCTTTGCTTTCTCTACCGAATAGTTCTTGGGATAGTACAGACGTTTGCCGTGGTGCATGACAAAGGGCAGGCCATTGCTATTGTCCAATCCGCCTTCAATCTGTGAGGCATCGTATTTTGCAATTTGACGGGAGGGGTAGAAGGTGAATCCTCCGGTTTCCAATAAATGTTGTATCTCTTTTTTGTATTTTTCGGCATATTCTTTCGATATGGCAGCTGCTGCCAATATTCCATTGAATACGGTCGCCTGCCGCTGCTCTATCAACATTTCCTTGATGTTCATTCTCATCAGGAAATAGAGGTTCATACAGAAGTCTTTAGGCGAAAATTCGTTGATGTAGTATTTCATTTGCAGTTAGGTTGTTTAGACGTGCGAAATTGACTGCAAAGATAAAGAATCCTATCGAAATTTGAGCACGAAATGTATTTTTTTTAGGGAATTTTGAAAAATCTTGCCTTTTCTTATGCAATTTATGAGAATAATTTGTACTTTTGTAGTCCCTTACGTCCCATTGGGAGGTAGTTCAATAGTGCATTTCGTATCATCAACCATCATTATTATAGTGAGATTTTTAGTCATTTTGTTGTCCTCCATGTTGTACTGTCTGTCTGCATCGGCGGTCACATTGCAGGAGGCGAAAGCATACGTCGTCAATGGTCAGTACCCGCAGGCGGTCACCGCCTTCCGGTCACTGATGTCATTGCCCAAATATCAGAAGAATGCCGAGTGCAACAAGCTCTTCGGGCAGTCGCTCTGTATGACGGGAGCCTACTCGGAGGCGGTTCCTTATCTGGAGTTCGCTTCCCAGAAGGCACAGAAAGGGGCTTGGTGGTACTTGGGCCTCTGTCATCAGCATCTATACGACTTCGACAATGCCATCCAGGCGTTGGAGAAGTACCGAGCCTCGTTGCCCAAGAACTCGACTTGGCTGGACCGCACGGACAGCATCATCGCCGAGTGCCAGGTGGGTCTCAAGGGGGTGAGCCATGTGCAGGATGTTGTCATCATCGACAGTCTCATCGTCCCTAAGTCGCTCTTTTTCACCCACTACCTGCTGGGCGCCGAGTCAGGCCGATTGCTCAATGCCGCCAATTGCGGTGCCAAGTTCTCCAGTCGGGTGGACAGCGCCGAGACCATTGTCTTCGAGAATCAGGCGGCCGACTATCGCCTTCTGGTCAGTCGCAAGGATAGCCTCTATGGTCTCTACGAGTCGCATCTCTTTGCCGACGAGTGGGAGGAGCCGCGACGCATCTCTTCCATCAACGTAGGCCAACGTCATCTCTGTTATCCCTTCCTGCGCAGCGACAGTGAGACCCTCTATTTCGCTTGCGACAGCACCCCGGGTTTCGGCGGTCTGGATATCTACAAGACGCATTACAGCACCGACACCGAGTCCTACTATACCCCCGAGCGTCTCGGTATGCCGTTCAACTCGCCCTACGACGACTACATGATGGCTATCGACGAGACGCACCAAGTGGGTTGGTGGGCTACGAACCGAAACACTCCAGCCGATCAGGTCTGCATCTACCTCTTCCGTCTGGAGGATACGCCCCGCTACCTCGAAGGTCGTCAACCTGACCGCGCCCGTGTCGCCAGTATTGCCGACTCTTGGCGCAACAAGGGGGGCTACGAGTCGTTGGTCGAGGAGATTCGTAACGCTCCGCAATTCCTTGTCGAACAGGAGGTTGTGCGCATCCCTATCAGCGACGGGGTGGTCTATACCAGTGTCGATCAGTTCCGTTCCTCGCAGGCACGCAGCTACTACGAACAGTCCCTGCAAGTGGAGGAATCGCTGCTTACCGTGCAAGGTGAACTCGACTCTATGCGTCAGGAGTATCATTCGGCCAATGCCAAGCGTCGCAAGGAACTCCAACCCATCATCGTCCAGGCTGAACAGAAGGAACTCCAACTTATCAGCCAACTTAAATCTATCCAAAAGAAATACAGGACGTTAGAGATTGGAGGACCCACTCTTAATTAGTGCCGAAGGACACAAGAGAATGAAAAATTAAAAGTGAATTGTCAATTGAAAATTGAAAGTTGAAAATTGAAAAACCTCCGGGTTATCAGATTTTCCGATTATTCCGAGTTTTCTGATTACTCCGATGGCTCCCAAGCTCTTTAGCGCCGAAGGCCATTAGCGTGAACGAAGTGAACTTTTAGTGGCTCGTAGAGCCTTTTAGCAAATATATTTAATTTCTATCCCATGATTCCAGAATCTGAATTTGTCATCAACAGCGACGGCAGTTGCTTCCATTTGCACCTCCGTCCAGAGCAGTTGGCCGACAAGGTCGTCATGTGTGGCGACCCGGGCCGCGTAGATATGATTGCCTCCTTCTTCGACAGCAAAGAGTGCGAGGTCTCCAGTCGTGAGTTCCACACCATCACCGGCACCTACCGTGGCAAACGCATCACCGCTCTCAGTCACGGCATCGGCCCCGACAATATCGACATCGTAGTCAACGAGTTGGACGCTCTCAAGAACGTCGATTTCCAGACGCGCGAGATTTTGCCCGAACACCACACGCTCGAGATGGTGCGTATCGGCACTTGCGGTGGCCTCCAACCCAACGTCCCTTGTGGCACCAGCATCGTCTCGGGCATCAGCATCGGCTTCGATGGTGTGCTCGACTGGTATGCCGACCGCGACAAGGTCGCCGACCTCGACTTCGAACGTGCTTTGACCTCCTACATCGGCTATCCCCGCAAGGCGGCCGATCCGTATGTGGTCCGTGCTGACGAAGAGTTGGCTGCCCGCATCTGTGGCAATGACTGTGTGATGGGTGTCACCATCTCGGCGGTCGGTTTCTATGGTCCGCAGGGTCGTGTGCTCCGTCTTCCTATTGCCTCGCCGCTCATCAACCAGCGCATCGAATCGTTTGAGTATCAGGGCCATCGCATCACCAACTACGAGATGGAGTCTGCCCCTCTGGCCGGTTTCTCTCGCATGTTGGGTCACAAGGCCGTCACCGTCTGTAGCGTAGTGGCCAACCGCGTGGCGCTCAACAGCAACCCGAACTACAAGGACGCCATGCGCGAACTCGTTCAGAAGGTGCTGGAGAGAATATAAGGAAGTCTGACCCCATCCCGACCTTCCCGAGGGAAGGGGGTGTTCCTCTACGGGTCAAACATTGTTTGGTCCGTTTTTTTTCTGTCAATTATTCAAGGTTCGCAAGCTCCTATACTTGAGAACCTTGAGAGGAGTTAAAGGTAGTTAATGGAAGTTATCGCTTCGCTTTTGTAGTTAACGGACGAATGAAAATTGAAAGTTGAAAAACTTCCGAGTTTTCAGATTATTCCGATTATTCTGAGTTTTCCGACTACTCCGATTGCTCCCGAGCTCCTTAGCGCCGAAGGCCATTAGCGTGAACGAAGTGAACTTTTAGCGGCTTGAAAAGCCCATTAGTTCTATTGATAGTTTTAGCGGCTCGAAGAGCCCATTAGCTTAAAAATTTAGCTCCTTTTATAGCTCTTAATATTTAATAACTATATGTATACAATTCTCCCTCCCCATCATGGGGGAGGGTCGGGGAGAGGGTCTTCCCTCCCCATCACTTGGATAGTTCTTCTGGTAGCCGTAGTGGCACTTTGGCAACCCGTCACGTTCACATGGATGGGCACGGGGGTAGTGACTCCGCTGTTGGGACTGGTCATGTTCGGCATGGGTCTGACGTTGCGTCCTGCCGACTTCCTGCCTGTCATTCAACGCCCTAAGGATATCTTGGTAGGCGAATTGGCGCAGTTCATCATCATGCCTGGCGTGGCGTGGTTGTTGTGCCGTGCCCTCTCGTTGCCGCAGGATCTGGCGTTGGGCATCATCCTGGTGGGTTGTTGTCCTGGTGGAACAGCCTCCAACGTCATCTGTTATCTCGCCAAGGGCGACATTGCCCTCTCGGTCGGCATGACTGCCGTCTCCACCCTCCTGGCACCTCTCGTCACTCCCGCCTTGGTCTTGTTGCTGGCGGGCGAGCGGGTAGAGGTCGATGTCTGGTCCATGTTCCTGAGCATCGTTCAGGTGGTCATCTTGCCCATCGTGGCAGGCTTGGCCGTCAATCGCTGGTTGGGCAAACATGTTCAGAAGGTCGTGCCTTTTTTGCCCATTTTCTCGACCTTAGTGGTGGCCATCATCGTCGGTGTAGTGGTCGCACACAATGCGG
>CACYQQ010000030.1 GCA_902776605.1 uncultured Bacteroidales bacterium
TTTCATGCACCCCACCATCTGGAAGGCTTCAGGTCACGTGGATGCATTCAATGATCCCCTCATAGACAACCGCGACTCCAAGAAGCGTTACCGTGCTGACGTCCTGATTGAGGATCAGATTGCCAAATACGACGAGAAGATCGAGAAGGAGGTTGCCAAGGCCCGCAAGCGTTTCGGTGACTCTTTCGATGAGGCCAAGTACCGCGCCACCAGCAACAACGTACTGGAGCACGTAGCCAAGCGCGACGCCCTGCATGACCGTTACAAGAAGGCCATGAATGACGGAAACCTTGACGAGCTCAAGCAGATCATCCTGGATGAGGGCATCGTCTGCCCCATCAGCGGAACCCGCAACTGGACCGATGTACGTCAGTTCAACCTGATGTTCTCAACCGAGATGGGTTCGACCGCCGACGGTTCAATGAAGATCTATCTGCGTCCCGAGACCGCACAGGGTATCTTTGTAAACTACCTGAACGTACAGAAGACCGGCCGCATGAAGATCCCCTTCGGTATCGCCCAGATAGGTAAGGCCTTCCGTAACGAGATCGTAGCCCGTCAGTTCATCTTCCGTATGCGTGAGTTTGAGCAGATGGAGATGCAGTTCTTCATCAAGCCAGGCACCGAACTGGATTGGTTCGCCAAGTGGAAGAAGACCCGTCTGGCATGGCACCTCGCCCTCGGTTTCGGCGAGAACATGTACCGCTTCCACGACCACGACAAGTTGGCTCACTACGCTAACGCCGCTACCGACATCGAGTTCAACATGCCATTCGGCTTCAAGGAGGTAGAGGGTATCCACTCTCGTACCAACTTCGACCTCAGCCAGCATGCCAAGTACAGCGGCAAGAAGATCGAGTACTTCGACCCAGAGACCAACGAGAGCTACACTCCATACGTCATCGAGACCTCTATCGGTGTGGACCGTATGTTCCTCAGCGTCATGGCTGCCTGCTTCAAGGAGGAGGTGGTCAACGACAAGGGCGAGACCCGCGTTGTGCTCAGCTTGCCACCAGCATTGGCTCCTGTCAAGGTGGCTATCCTGCCATTGGTCAACAAGGATGGTCTGCCCGAGAAGGCCGAGGAGATCCTCAAGGAACTCCGTTACGACTACACCTGCCAGATCGAGGTCAAGGACTCTATCGGCAAGCGCTACCGTCGTCAGGATGCCATCGGTACGCCATACTGCGTCACCGTCGATGGTCAGACCCTGGAGGACAACACGGTCACCCTGCGCTACCGCGACTCGATGAAGCAGGAGCGTGTGGCTATTGCCGACCTGCACAAGATCATCGGCGACAGCGTCAATATCTCTTCACTCCTTCGCAAAATTGAGAATGATTAAGAAACTGAACTATATCGTATGCCTGCTGGCGATGGGACTCACGGGTCTCACCGCCTGCAAGGATGACGATGACTCGGTCGATTACACCAAGTATTACGATTGGCGCGACCAGAACATTGCCTTGTCCAATGCTTTCTTTGCCGACATCGACAAGTTGGGTGATGCTGCTTACTTCACGGACAGCATCTCGTCATTGAGCGAACCGTACAACGGCTATAACGTGAATGACGGTTCCATCTACCGCATCGGCACACTCTACCGGGTGTTGCAGAAAGCCAACGAGGACAGCCTGCGTCGCATCAACCGCTGGTACACACCTTATGCCACCAGCACCTTGAGTGTACGCTACACGCTGTACAACCCCGACAGCGTATGGGCTCGATTCAAGGAATATGATGTTCTCACCGACCAGAGCCGTCGCACGGATACCGAATTGATGAACAAGATCTTCGGCATCGGTTATCAGAAGGGCATGCCTGGGTACGAACTGAAAGCCGACACGTTGGAGTCGAGCCAGGTCAAACCCTACGATGGCTTCACTTGCAGCAACGTCATCAAGGGTTGGCAAGACTGCCTCCAGCACATGCACATCGGCGACAGTTGGCTCATCATGATTCCGTGGTATCTGGCATACGGTCAAGCTGGTTCAGGCAGTAATATTGACCCCTACACGAACCTCTACTTCCGTCTCCAGTTGGTGGACATCACCTATCTGGGCGACAACATTGAGGAAAAGTGACCTCGGTCACAGCCTCCCTATCTTCACTGCTTGCTCCATTATAAATATATGAGGCAATGAGTGAAGATATTTTTTTGAAAGCAATAGAAGCAAGGAAACAAATCAATCAGTCTGCCCAAAATGACTGACCCCGAGAGGAATGCCCACTCCCCTCACCGAAAAGCAAATCAACAATCAATTACCCAAAGATGAAATACTATCTAACCGTACTATTCGGTCTGTTCTTATCTGTCCCTATGCTGCATGCCCAGAGTGTGCAGAAAGTGCAAGTCTTTGAATATAGAGGTGCCGAACCCAAGGTGCCACTGGAAGGTGTAACCATTGCCGTACAGAATGCTCCGCAGATGCAGAGTGACCAGCAGGGCGAAATGCAGTTGCAGTTCCGTACCCAGAAGAGGGGCGAGAAAGTGCAGGTGCGCCGCATCGAGAAAACGGGTTATGAAATCTTCAACAACGACGCTCTCCAGCAGTGGAACATCTCGGAAGAGCGACCCTTCCGCGTTGTGATGTGCCGTACCGAATTTCTGAAGTCGTTGCGCGAGCAATACATGCAAAATGCCTCCAATAGTTATCGCCAACAGTTTGATAATGACCGCAAAGCATTGGACAACGAGCGCAAGGAAAAAGAGCTATCCAAGGAGGTCTATGAACAGCGCCTCATGGAGTTGCAGATGTTCTACAACCAGCAGTTCTCGCAATTGTCACAATACGTCGAACAGTTTGTGCGCCTCGACCTCAACGAGTTGGACGAACAGCAACGGTCGCTGGTGCTTTTGGTCAACGAGGGTCGTTTTGACGAAGCCATTGCTGCTTTCGAGAAGGCAGACTTCATCGGGCAGTTGGCACAGCAAATCAAAGATATCCAGAAGATTGACCAGACACAGAAG
Source organism: uncultured Bacteroidales bacterium (assembly GCA_902776605.1). Classification (GTDB taxonomy): domain Bacteria; phylum Bacteroidota; class Bacteroidia; order Bacteroidales; family UBA3663; genus Liminaster. Next base: position 2,972 of record CACYQQ010000030.1, read on the forward strand.
CAGTTGCAAGAAGAACTGATGCGCCTGTATAAGGAACGCCTCGACCTCCTGCATGTCATCTACCGTCAGGCCAGTCTCTATCAGTTGGCGGGTGGTCGTACCAATTATGCCAAAGTCAACAACCTGCTCAAGCAGACCGCCGATGCCGACAGCACTTACTTCGATGCCAACTGGCTCTACGTATTCTTTGCCCGACAGCAAAACATGGTGGACGAAGTGGAGGAATACACGCTACGTTGCATCCGACATACCGGCAAGGAACATGTGTTGCGCCACATCAGTTGCTACACCTCTTTGAGCGACACCTACAACTCCATCGGCGAATTCGATAAGGCTCAATACTATCGTGGCAAAGCATTGGTCATCACGGAAGAGGCTTACAGTAAGTCCAAAGACAATCCGTACTTGAAAGAACAATATGCCACACTATCGCTCGTCGAAGCATCCGACCTTGCCCGACAAGGCAAAGCCGAAGAGGGATTGCGTCGCATTGCCGATGTAGAAGATATCCTGAAGGCACTCTTCCAGGAATCGCAATATGCCAAGACGCGCTACAACATGGCGGAGATGCTCAATAGCAAAGCAACCATGCTGCATATGCTCAATCCGAAAGACCCTACCGTCCTTGCCCTATCGGATTCGGCCCTCAACTATCTACGGGATTATTACATGAATGACAACCAACTGATGCAACTCTACGGCGCGCTGCTGAACGACCGCATCGGTTATATCGAAGATAATCTAGCCTTGAAAGAACAAGCCGCTCAGGAGAATTACGACTTCACGAAGAAGTTGTATAGCCTCAATGCCAGCGGCACGGATCTGGCATTCTTGGAGGCCTCTTTGCAATTGGCCGAAGTCTATCTGAAAGGCGGCAAGGTTGACTCTGCCTCTCCGCTTATCGAACAAGCCAAGACGTTGCTGGCCGATGCCGAAAAGAAGTATAAAAAGGAGTTCCACAACTACCGCACTTGGACTATCTACTTGGAAACACTTTTCGGCAAAGCCAAGAACGACGCCAACGTACACGAAAAAGCGCAACAAGGTCTGGAGGAATTCAACTTGATGGACGCAAACGAGCAAAAGACAAACGAGCATTGGCGTCACTTCCTGGAGGCGAAATAAGCAACTATATAGACAAGAAAGAGGGTGAGTCTTGACGGACTCACCCTCTCTTTGTATCTTGTGGGTCAACAATTTAACTGACCATCGTAACTGTCTTTTACCTTATACGGCAAAGTTCTTGCCCGTCCAACGTTTGGAGTGCCAACGGCGCATCAATACCACACCTCGGATGTTCTCGTCGAGGGCAAAGCCGACCCACATGCCCAACAGACCGAAGCCGAGAGGAATGCCTAACAAGTAACTGACACCCACGGCCACCGACCATTGGAAGATGATGCCGACAATAACCGGATAGATGGCGTCGCCAGCAGCACGTAACGTACCGCAGGCAAAGACATTACGTACTCGGCCAATCTCCAGGAACCAGTCGATGACCAAAACCCAGACACCCATCTGCACAATCTCGGCATTGTCGGTCAAGGCAGTCAAGATTGGATAACCCAAGGCAGCAATGATGGCGGAGCAGGTCAACGTCACGCGCATGGATTGTCGCATGAAGTAATTGCCTAAGGTATAGGCCGCTCGGTATCGGTTTTGTCCAACCAAATGTCCCACCAGGATATCGCCACCCTGGGTAATGCTGAGGCAGAAGAGGTAACCGAACATCACGATGTTGACGCAATAGGTTCGGGCAGCCAATGCCTCGTTGCTGATCTGGTTGATGAAATAGGTGACTACAATCTGCGCCAAGCTGTAACTCAACTCTTCGCTCATGGCAGGAATGCCAATGTGGAAGAGGTTACGTAACTCGCGCCACGGGAAGGGTCGGAACCACTCTTTGGGGTACTTCTGTATGTGCACCTTGGTGTGAATGACTGCCAACAGCACCATCGCCACCACACGACTCAACGCCGTACTCCAAGCGGCACCCTCTACACCCATGGCAGGGCATCCCCAATGACCAAAGATAAGAGCATAGTTGCCCACGACATTGAGTGCATTGGCTATCAGGGTGACCACCATCGGCCAAGTAGCCTTATCGGCCGAACGCAGCGAAGCACTGAAAGCCAACGAGATAGCCTGACAGAAAGAGAGTCCGCCCGTGATGCGTAGATAGACCAATCCATCCTCCATCAACTCGTCGCGCAGACCCATGAAACGGAGTACCCCCTCGGCATCGGCAAAGAGCCAGAAACTCACGCCCATGCCTATCACGAGGTTGAGCAACAGGGCCAACCCCACCACCTGCACCAGTCGGCGTCGCAACCCTGCTCCAATATATTGGGCACACAGGATGGTGGCACCCATCGAGATGAACTGATAGATAAGGAAGATGAGGGCAATCAACTGATTGTCCATACCCACCGCTGCCACCGCATTGTCGCTGTAGCGTGACAGCATGACAATATCGACGGCACCTACCAACATCACCAACGCGAGGTCGAGGAAAATAGGAACGGAAATCTTCTTCAATTGCTGCTTGAGCAGCGACTTGGATTGGGACATACTATACTGGTTAATGAATGAGAGATATATGTACAACCATCTTAATTAAGGACTGCAAAGATAACGCTTTTCCGTATGTTTCAAGATTTTGTGGACTAAAATCTTGAATAATTGACAAAAACTCTCTAACTTTGTGCCCGAAAGAAAAATGCACTTCACAAATTCATACGGTCATTTCGGCAAAACGGGAATCCGTAATTAGTAATTTGTAATAGTAATTCGTAATTTGTAATTAGTAATAACTCCATATGTCTTTCCCCCGCCTACGCGATACACAGTTTGTCGATCTGATGCAGAAACGCATCTGCAACGTCCTCATCGTGGCCAATCCTTACGACGCTTTCATGCTCGAAGACGACGGTCGAGTGGATGAAAAGATCTTCCAGGAGTATGCCGAACTGGGTCTGCGCTTCCCACCTCGTTTCTTGCAGGTCGATTCACAAGCCGAGGCCGACCGCGTCATGCTCAACACCAACATCGACCTCATCATCTGCATGCCAGCTAAGGACTCGTCGTCGGAAAATGACGTCTTCGACATCGCCTCCTCCTTGAAGTTAGGTCATCCTTCGGTGCCTATTGTGGTGCTTACACCTTTCAGTCACGGCATCACGGAGCGCATGAAGAATGTCGATATCAGCATCTTTGAGTATGTCTTCTGTTGGTTGGGCAATACCGACTTGCTCATCTCCATCATCAAGTTGATCGAGGACCAGATGAACCTGGAACGCGACATCCCTGCCGGCGTTCAGATGATTATGTTGGTGGAGGACAATATCCGATTCTATTCTTCCATCCTGCCCAACCTCTACAAGTTCGTCCTGCAACAAAGTCAGAACTTCGCCACCGAGGCCCTGAACGCCACCTTGGAGACCTTGCGTATGCGCGGTCGTCCGAAGATTGTACTCGCCCGCAACTACGAGGAGGCCTGGAGCCTATACCAGAAATATGCCGACCACACGTTGGGCGTCATCTCCGACTGCCGTTTTCCGCTCACTCCCTCCAAGGGGGCCAACCCGACGGAAGAGGAGAAGGATGCCGAAGCCGGCTTCAAACTCATGGCCGCCATCCGTCAGCAGGATCCTTATATCCCGCTCATCATGGAGTCGGCCGAACGCGAGAACCAGCAACGCGCTACCGACTTGGGTTACCACTTCATCGACAAGAACTCCAAGAAGATGGATGTCGATCTCCGCGACATGGTGCGCAACTATTTCGGCTTCGGCGACTTCATCATCCGCGACCCCGAGACACACGAGGAAATCACCCGCATCCACAACCTCAAAGAGTTGCAGGACAATATCTTCACCATCCCCCGCGAGTCGCTTTTGGAGCACGTCAAGCACAACAATGTCTCCCGTTGGTTGGGTTCGCGAGCCCTTTTCCCTATCTCACAGTTCCTGAAAGGCATCACCTGGAACTCGCTCCAGGATGTCGATATGCACCGACAGATCATCTTCGAGGCCATCGTCTCCTACCGTAAGATGAAGAACCGCGGCGTGGTGGCTGTCTTCCAACGCGAACGCTTCGACAAATACAGCAACTTCGCCCGCATCGGCGAAGGGTCGTTAGGTGGCAAGGGTCGCGGTCTGGCCTTCCTGGACCGCATGCTCATCAACCACGAGAACCTGCAAGGCGAGAACCACATCACCTGTATCCCCAAGACCGTAGTGCTCTGCACCGACATCTTCGACGAGTTCATGGACCAGAACCAACTCTACCAGGTGGCTCTGAGCGATGCGTCGGACGAAGATATCCTCCGCGTCTTCCTGCGTGGCCATCTGCCCAACCGCTTGGTGGGCGACATCGAGGCCTTCATGGAGGTGGTCAAGGGGCCTATCGCCATCCGTTCCTCTTCGTTGCTCGAAGATTCTCATTATCAACCATTTGCAGGCATCTACAGCACCTACATGATTCCCTACGTCAAGGATAAATACCGTCGTATGGAACTCCTCGCCAATGCCGTCAAGGCGGTCTATGCCTCGGTCTTCTACCGCAGTTCGAAGGACTACATGACGGCCACCTCCAACGTCATCGACCAGGAGAAGATGGCGGTCATCCTGCAGGAGGTGGTGGGCCAACAATATGGCTCGCGGTTCTATCCCGTCATCTCGGGTGTGGCACGCAGCGTCAACTACTACCCCATCGGCGACGAGAAAGCCGAAGAGGGCACTGTCTCGTTGGCCTTCGGCTTGGGTAAATACATCGTGGATGGCGGTGTGAGCCTGCGTATGTGTCCTGCCCATCCCAAACAGATACTCCAGATGAGCGAGACCGAGATTGCCTTGCGCGACACCCAGACCGCCTTCCTGGCGCTCGACCTCAACTACGCCAACACCGAGTCCGACTCCGGCTCCAGCTACGAGTTCAAGGTCGATGACGGTTTCAACCTACGCCGCATCCCTGTGCGCCAAGCCGAGGAGGATGGCACCTTGCCATGGGTATGTTCTACCTTCGACCCCAACGACCAGGTCATCTACGACGGCTACTACGAAGGTCGCAACCGCAAGGTCATCTCCATGGCCGGCGTATTGCAGAACGGACTCTTCCCCTTGCCCGAACTGCTCCAGGAGGTCCTGGAATACGGACAGGCCGAGATGCGCCGCCCCGTCGAAATTGAGTTCGCCATCAACCTCCACAAGGATGTCATCGAAACCGCAGAAGGCAAGAAGACCGTCAACCGAGGCGAGTTCTACCTCCTCCAGATCCGTCCGATGGTCGATAACCGCATGTCTATTGGCATCGACCTCAAGGAGATACCCGACGAGCAATGTCTCATGCGTTCGCACGCTGCCATCGGTCACGGCATCATCAACGACATCGCCGATGTGGTCTATGTCAAGACTGCCGACTTCAACGCCGGTCAAAATCCTGCCATAGCCGACGAGATTGAACATATCAACCGCACCCTACTGGACGAGGGTCGTCGCTGCTTGCTCGTTGGCCCAGGCCGATGGGGGTCGAGCGACCCGTGGTTGGGCATCCCTGTCAAGTGGCCCAACATCTCCAGCGCCAAGGTCATCGTCGAGGCAGGTCTGGACAACTTCCAGGTGGACCCCAGTCAGGGCACCCACTTCTTCCAGAACCTCACCTCCTTAGGCGTCTGCTACATGACTATCAACGACTTCAAGGGCGACGGCTGTTTGCATCAAGCTCAACTCGATGCCCTGCCAGCGGTACAGGAGACCGAACATGTGCGTCACGTCCGTCTGCCCCAACCCCTCTGCATTATGGTGGACGGCGCCCACCGCGAAAGCGTGGTCTCGCTCACCGAGATTAGACCCGAATAAATCAACAAGGAGGCAAACACGACACCATGTGTTTGCCTCCTTGTTTTCCTCTGCATCCTAGCCAAGAAAAAGCACCACCGATTGACCCAGAACAGACTGCACGCACCCCCACCCTCGCGCTTTTGATACGGTCAAATATGGGTCAATATTTGGTCTCGATTCGGTGATGGATTTCTGTCGGTTCAACCTTGCGCCAATCGTTATCCAATCAATACCCAATCGATACCCGACCATCATCCGTATATGACCGCGAGGTGAGAGGCAGGGTGGAACGGGAAGGAGGGAGGGTTGGACGGGAAGGCACAATACAGAGTCCACTTGAAAGCCCAGGACAGACGGTCGGTCCATCGGGACTTTCAAGTGGACATTATAATTGTTTCGGAAGTAACAACGGATTATTGCAAGCGGAAAGTAACTGGCAAGACGTAAAATACGCGAACGGCTTGACCACGCTGCTTACCAGGTGTCCATTTAGGCATAGACTTGATCACACGAATAGCCTCGGCCGAGAGTCTATCATCCGGCGTACGCATTATTTCGGTGTCGGAGATAGAACCATCCTTCTCAATGATGAAGCGAACAACGACCCGCCCCTGGATGCCTTGATCCGCACACTCTTTGGGGAACTTCAAATTGTTACGAATGAAAGCCATCAGTTCTGTATCGCCACCAGGGAATTGAGGCATCTCTTCGACAGCAGTAAACAAGGCATCGTTACCACTGGCCTTGGTAGCACCTTGCCCCTTCTGCACAGACTTCTGGTCATCCGGTTTGCCCGAACGGAAGTAGACGGGCAAGACGTACTTGACGCGAACTACTTGACCACGCTGCTTGCCTGGAGTCCACTTAGGCATGGACTGGACCACACGAATGGCCTCGGCCGAGAGTCTTTCGTCGGGCGTACGCATTACTTCGACATTGGAGACAGAACCATCTGTCTCAACGATGAAGGATAGAGTCAGACTGCCATCAATACCCTGTGCTGCACACTCAGCCGGATACTTCAGGTTGGTTTTGATAAATTGCATCATGGCAATTCCGCCACCGGGGAACTCGGGCATCTCCTCAACAACTGTAAAGACCTCTTTCGGACTCTGTGCCACTTCGTTCTTCGACTTCAGCTCCTCGGTCTTGACCATAGCAAGGTTGGAGTTCTCATCCTGGCGAATATGATATTGAACGCGAGCAACATGACATTGGCGCAAAACGTCCTTGACCGATACAATGACCGACATAGGCGCATCCTGCTCCGACTCGATAGTCACGATGGCATTGTCACCCAAATCGGCAGCCTTCAACTTAGCCGCCAAGTCTTGGACCCGAATGACCCCATCGCCAACCAAGAGACGGCCATCCCGGTTGACCTTGATTGTAAATGACTGATTGACAGGGTCATTGGCAAACACCTCACTCACAGTGCAACTGGAAACTTCGGCGGTGAGTGCCGAGGCTTCGGGGGTGGAAAACACGGCTATGCCTGTGATAGCCACGGGTAGGGCAAAGAGCATCTTGGCTCTTGCCCAAGGATTAGATTTTTTCTTGAGCATCATAGTGATACGTTTTTTAATGGAACTTTGGTGCAGGCCGCAGGTAATGGATTGCAGTCGGGTACCTGTTGCCTTTTCTATAAGTAACAATTGATAGTGGCGGGCATCGATGCCCCCGTTGATGACCTCTTCGTCGGCCTGATACTCGTGAATGTTCTGGAGTTCACGACGCATGAGCCAGATGGCGGGGTTAAACCATTGAAACACAAGGCATACCTCCGAGAAGATGAGGTCCAGCGTATGACGGTGACGGATGTGTCCCAGTTCGTGTGCCACAATAGCAGAGCCATTGGTCAGCAGGTCTTTCTCGTTGATTACGATATATTTCATCCAACTGAAAGGCGCTGCCTCATCGTGATGCACCACGAGGTGAACATCGTCGTGGCCCGGAATGCCGTACTGACTGAGGCGGGCTCGGGTGCCTCGACTCAACATACGCGCCAAACTCAGGTAGCACACCAGCGTCTTGAGCGTAAAGCCCACCAAACCAATGCAATAGAGCAACAACGTCCACGACAAAAGCAGGGTGCGCCACGAGGCACTGCTTGCTCCGTCTTCGTCCAAGACCATGGCGGCCATCGGCAACTCCACATCGACGAGACCGTTCCCCTCCCCCGTCGTGTCGTGGATTCCTATCTGAACAAGGGGCAGAGCCACAGAGAGCATCAGGATGCTGAGCAACGCCCAACGGTTGAACCTATGGAAGGTATCTCGGCTCAGTAACAGCCTGTAAAACAGATAGTAGGCTATCACCAACAGCGCCGATTTGAGTGTATATGCAAAAATGAGTCCCATTGTTTTAAGGGTTAAGGGTTAAAGGTTAAGGGTTAGGCTAATGGGCTCTTCGAGCCGCTAAAAGTTCACTTCGTTCACGCTAATGGCCTTCGGCACTAAAGAGCTCGGGAGCCATCGGAGTAATCGGAAAACTCGGAATATTCTGATAACTTGGAGTACTCGGAGTTTTTCAATTTTCAACTTTCAATTTATTTTTCACTTCGTTCCCTTTTCCACTTCGTCAACCAGTTGTTTTAGTTCATCCACCGAGATATGTTCCTCTTGGACCAAGGCGGAGATAGCACTCAGGTAAGAGCCTTTGAAATAACGACTTATGACCGACGAGAGGGTATTCTTATGGTACTGTTCGGCAGTGACGGCAGCGTAATACTGATAGGAGGTACCTATCGACTGATGGGCCACATACCCTTTCTCCTCCAAAGTGCGCACCACCGTAGAGAGGGTGTTGAAGTGGGGTTTGGGGTCGGGATAGAAGTTGAGCATCTCCCTCACAAACTGAGGTCCATGTTGCCAGAAGATGTTCATGGCCTCTTCTTCTTTGGGTGTAAGATCCTGTTTCATATCTGTAAATCGTTTATGTCGGGGTTAAAATGTTGATCGAAACTTAGGGTTCTTTCATGAAAAGCACTTTGCGGCACTCAGCGATGGCCTCTTTGGCCGATTGCAGAGCTTGCGCATCGGTGGTGCTATCTGCCTTATCCACAAAGAGTTGGTAATACTTCAACTCGTTGCGATAGTCCTGCAACTTGTGGTAACTCACCGCCATGTTGTAATAGACATTCGCGTGGTTCGGACTGTCGGTCAAACATTGTTGGAAATACTTCAGTGCCAACTTGTCGTCACTGTTCCAAAAGTAATGATTGGCCAGACTGAAATGCAGGTAGTAGAGCACCTCGGGGTCGGGATACATCTTGGCAATGGCCTCCTCGATGTCCTTCTTGCCCTGCTCGTTGATGACCGCACAGGCGGAGTCAATGCGTTGTCGCATAAGGAGATAGTCTTCGGACGAAACCTTTTCCATATCAAAGAGGCTGAGGATGGAGGTCGAATCCTGACAGGGTCGATGGTTCTTGACCCAAGTGACCTGACTGTAGGCGATGGCCAACTCCACCACGCCGAAACGCGAAAGGAGGGTGCTGTTGCGACGACCGTCACGCTCCACGGCCATTTTGAGCAGGTCGTATGCCTCGCCGATGTTCTTGCGCCGATAGTAGGAAAGCCCTAAGTAATAGAGGGTTGTAGCGCGGTTGTCACCGTCGGCCACGAGTTGTTCGTACAGGTCGATGGCTTCGGTCCAACGACCCGCCTTGTGAAGGGCATAGGCCTTGACCGTATTGACCGCTGCGTTGGTCGAGTCGATGGCGCAATACCGGTCGATGAGTGCCAAGGCATCGTTGTACATCTCTCCGTCGATAAGGGTCTTGCACAGACTCAGGAGGTTGTTGTAGTTCTCGATGTCGCGCTCGGCCACCAACATCTGGTAATGGGTCGCCTCCATCGGCATCTCCATCTTGTCGTAGCAACGGGCCAAGAGGTAGAGGTCCTGCGCCAACGAATCGGGGGTCAACAGTGCCTTGCATATCTCAATACATTTGTTATATTGTCCGCGCACGTAGAGACAATCGGCTATCTCACGTCGCAAAGTGTCGTTGCTATGCAGCGAATCGGCCTGCTGGAAGAGTTGCAAAGCGCGAAAACTGTTACCTTGTTCGCGATAGTGGCGACCCTCGGCCAACAACTGTTGCCACGAAGCGGTATCGGCTTCGGTCTGTTGCGCCCACGCACAGGCACAAACGATGAACATCAAGATATGTAGTATGGCTTTTTTCATGTTTCTTAGAGGGAATGCTCTGTTTGGTGCTGCAAAGTAACGAAGAAAAATCGTTATAAACTATATTTTTTAGTTACTAACCGCCAAAGGAGTAACTAAAAAGTTTAGTTTACCCAATTATTGATAACTCAAGATAGCAATATACCCCCCTATTCCGGATGAAACTTGGAGAAATCAACATGAAAGGAGAAAAGAAGATAAAGAAGTTATAGACGATAGAAAAAATCCTTTGTCCTTCTTTATCTTCTTTCCACTTTCAAAACATGGATATATCAGAGCTTCCAACTTATACTTGCATACCCATTTCGACCCTTCTGCGGGATGCCGCACCAGTCGGCATAGGTAGAGTAATGTTTGTCCAAAAGATTTTCGACTCCTGCACGGAGCACGATTGACCGATAAACATAGTTGGCCGAAATCCCTACCACCGCATAGGCGGGGGTCTCCGATTCACCATATTTAGTGGCATGATGCGACTGGCGGGCATGACCTCGGACCGTAGCGCCAAGTTGCAGTGAACCAACGCAATAGGAGGTCGCTGCCTTATAACCGAGCGGTGCAATGAGGGGGAGGTTGTCACCCTCTGCGTCCTGTCCCAATCCGGCCGAGAGACTGGCCTCCCATTGCCATGCCTCCGTCACCTGCCACTGCGCCGAGAGCGAGGAGTTGGCAATCGTGGCACGACGGACGTTGGCATACACCTTGACCCCCTCTGCCCCTACCGTCATGGCACTGAGGCGCGATTCGGGTTGGCCGATGATGTAGTGGGAGAAAAAGAACACATTACCCTCAGCGCCAAGCACAAAGCGGTTCGACACCTTCCATTGCACTTCGGTGTTCAACTCCACCGCCGACTCGTTCTTGAGGTGCGGATTGCCGATATAGTCGTAGCGGTCGAAGGTGTTGTTGAGGTAATAGCCATACGCCTCGGTGACCGTCGGTGCTCGACTGCCCCAACCTGCGCCGAGGTGGAAACGACCTTTCTCCCACGCTACCTGATAACCCACCGCCACGCGTCCAATGATCTGATAATAATGGTCTTGCATACCCGGAAAGAAGACGTTCAGGGAATGCAATCCCTCCTCGTCGTGAATGCGCTGCTGTTGCCACGCCCATTTCACCGAGAGGTTCAACGTCTGGTCGTGCGGCAGGGTGACCTCGTCAGTCACCGACAATCCCGCATTGAGCGTACCGACGTCGGGCCAAGTGACCATATACATCGGAGCGGCGCCACCCGGGTACATCGTCATGTCGGCGAAGAGGCGGTTGTAGTAGGCATCGGCATTGATAGTCACACTGTTATTGCCACCCGAGTTACCCGTCAGCAAGCTATACACACCTGCCGTCCTACTCTTGCCCGGCATGTCCATGTGAATCGCCACGTCGGGCCGGTGCGTGTCGTCCATGATATGGGTGATGGTGTTGCCATAGACCTTGGTCTCCCACGAGTAGAATGGGCCGTCGGCAAACCGATGGCGGTAGGCCAACGAGGCGATATGTGCCTCAGCCTTGGCCACATCCATGTTCAAGGCGGGATAACCGACATCCGAGGCGCGGTCGAAGATATAGGTTCCTTCCAACACGTCACTCTCCGACAGCCGCTGCCCCACGTTGGCAAAGAGGTTAACCTTCTGGAACTGCGAGAACGGCAACTTGTCGCCACCGCCCACCCGATAGCAGTCGGCGTGACGATAGAACGCTCCGCCATTGGCATAGAACCGCTCGTGCGACGTGGCGAGGTCGATGCCCCCCACCTTGACATTGCCGTTCAGTTCATAGCCCAACGAGGCACCGGCCCGAAATTTCTCTCCTCCGAACCCTGCCTTGCGCAACTTGAGGTCCAGACTGCCACCGATGTTACCCGTCGCCTGCGGATTGCCCTCCAACCCCGAATTGAGACGAATGCTCTGCAGGTTGTTGCTCTCCACGTAGCTCGACACGGGGTCCATCTTGTCGGTGCAGGCATAGAAGATCTTCATGCCGTCGATGGTGGTAGAGAGGCGCTCCGACTGCATGTTGTTGATAGTCGGCTCCCACGCATACGACCCTCGACGCACCAGTTGGACATGCCCCAACTCCGACAGATGTTCGTCGATGGTGGCAGTCACCCCTTTCGCCGACCGCTTGCCCCCGGGGTTGTCGCTCTCCACGACAACATCCTCCAGACTATGCGAGTCCACCTCCCCGTCATGCTCGGGGGCCGACAACAAAGCAAGAAACAACAAGGAGAACATAAAGACATTTACTATTTAGACATTTACTATTTTTTTATTTATTGGGCTATTGGGAGATTCGGAGTAATCCGAGTACTCTGAATCTTCTCTCCCCCTCGGGGGAGTTGGAGGGGGGTCTTATCTTATATTGTCACGTCCCAGTACAGCGAACTGAGTCCGTTGTCGAGGTCGTCGCCACCGCCGACCACATTGCCGGCAGCATCACGCACCGTGAGGTGGATGCGCCAGAGACCCGTCATGGTCAAGTTCACCGTGCCCCGATAGGCACCATCGGACTGCAGGGTGAGCGCCTCGTTGTTGGGCGAAGTGTGGTTGCCCATGTCAGGCATACGCGGGTCAATCTCGATGGTGAACTCCTCGCTGGCCAAGGCGTAAGGGGTCGTGATGTCGGCACTCTTCTTCGACACATACGCCTGAATGGCGTTGGTGCCTGTTGCCCAATCCAGGGGATTAACCAACGAGAGATAATAGGTGTCGGCACCCACCTTGAAACTCTTCAACCACGACTGTCCCGCCGGCAAAGCGCCCACCTGGATGGGGGCTTTCTCTACTCCTCCTTCCGAGTTGAGCACCTTGACGTCGTATGAGAGCGACCACTCTCCGCCCTCGCCACTGTCCATCAGGAACGATACCCAACCGCGCTGGATGGCAGGCAGACCAGCATCGAACACCCCGAAACCGTCGCTCACCGGTGTGCTGTGACTCATGTTCATCTTGGTCATATACATCAGCGGCGTGAAGTCGCTTATAGTGAAATACTTCACATAGTTGCCCGTCGTCCGCTTGGTGGCTACAAAGTAGAGGTCGTTGTACCCCTTGTGGAAACTGCCCGTGGCGGAATAGGCATAGATGACATACTTCCCCTCCACCTCGGTGGTGAGTTCCGGCACATTCTTCACCGTCTGTAGGAAATTGTAAATGCGCAGGGCATCTTCTGCCACGCAGCAGTTCTCATCATCATCGAACGTGATACCTGGAATCTCGATGCCACCATTCTCGACATCGTCATTGCTGTTGCAGGCACTCAACGCCAAGGCCGCAACCATCGAAACAAATAAAAATACCTTTTTCATAACTGCTTTCTCTAATATGACTTTTTTTGTACTAACGTTGATACATTTTCTGGGTGCAAAGGTACGGGTTTTTTCCCGCTCCCACAATCCCCTTCGTGCGGCATTTATATACCATGTTTGGGGGAGAGGGGAAGGGAGAGAGTAGAGGGTAAAGGGTAAAGAGTAAAGTAGTTTGCACCGAGTGTAAGGTAATGAGTAGAGCGTAAAGGATAAAGAAGAGTGTAGAGTGTAATGAGTAAAGTATAATAATTGAATTCAACTCCATGCGACCTCCAGAGCTATCGAATTCTCTAATTCTCATCCATTCAATGCAGATATCACACTCCAATGCGCGCAAAAGAAAATTCTCTAATTCTCTAATTCTTGAGATTGAATCACCGAATTAAACCAATGAAAACGAATATCCTTGCTCGCGCACGACTGACCGAAAGAATATTTAACGAATTTGAGAACGAAGGAAATAGTGCGTTTAAATAGCTCTATGCGACCTCCAGTGCCATCGAATTCTCTAATTCTCATCCATTCAATACTGATATCACACTCCATTGCGCGCAAAAGAAAATTCTCTAATTCTCTAATTCTTGAGAAGGACTCCCGTCGCGACCTGCCGATACCGATGACGTGACGGAGGTGCGTTCTTTTTCCGTTCTTTTTGCTTTCTTTTTTGGTTCTTTTTCGTTCTTTTCAAAGAGGGGAGTTTGGGCATGTCGTGGTCGGAGCTAACCTGTAGGCAGAGGGACACTGCGTCAGGGCGAGGGAAAGAGTGGGTTCCAGCGATGCCTGGGGCTAATCGGTATTGCGCTTTCAGCGCG
>CACYQQ010000031.1 GCA_902776605.1 uncultured Bacteroidales bacterium
GATTGGTGGTGACAACTACCGCATCGGCATGGGCGGTGGTGCCGTTTCGTCGGTCAATACCGGTAAGTATGCTTCGGGCATCGAACTCAATGCCGTGCAGCGAGCCAACCCAGAGATGCAGAAACGTGCATATAATGTAGTACGCGCCTTGGGCGAGAGCGACAACAACCCAATCATCTCTATTCACGACCACGGTGCAGGCGGTCACATCAACTGCCTCTCGGAGTTGATTGACGCTACTGGCGGTAAGATTTGGATGGATAAGTTGCCTATCGGCGACCCGACCTTGAGTGCCAAGGAGATTGCCGGCAACGAGAGTCAGGAGCGTATGGGCTTCTTGGTCAAGGACGAAGCTATTGACTACTGCCGTAAGATTGCCGAGCGCGAACGTGCTCCTTTCTACGTCATCGGTGAGGCCACCAACGACATGCGCTTCTCCTTTGAGCAGGCCGATGGCGTCAAGCCTATCGACTTGAGTCTGGCAGATATGTTCGGCCATGCGCCAAAGACCTATATGCGTGACAATACTGTCGAGCACAAGTATCAGCCTGTAGTGACCAATGCCGCCGACGTGCAGAAATATATCAACGACGTGCTCCGTCTGGAGAGTGTGGCTTGCAAGGACTGGTTGACCAACAAGGTGGACCGTTCTGTGACTGGTAAGATTGCTCGCCAGCAGTGTCAGGGCGTACTCCAGTTGCCACTTTCTGACTGTGGTGTCGTTGCTCTTGACTATCGTGGCAAGGCCGGTATCGCCACCTCGATTGGTCATGCACCTGCCGTGGCTTTGGCGGATGCGCCTGCCGGTTCGGTGATGGCCATTGCCGAGGCATTGACCAACATCGTCTTTGCTCCAATCAAGGGCGGTTTGCAAGGTGTTTCTTTGTCGGCCAACTGGATGTGGCCTTGCCGCAATGCGGGTGAAGATGCCCGTCTTTATAGCGCCGTTCAAGCCGCTTCCGATTTCGCTATTGACCTGAATATCAATATCCCAACGGGTAAGGACTCTCTCTCCATGACCCAGCAGTACAACAAGGCTGACGGCACCAGCGAGAAGGTCATCAGTCCTGGCTGCGTCATCATCTCTGGCGGTGCCGAGGTGACCGATGTCCGCAAGGTTGTTTCGCCTGTCGTTCAGTTGGACAAGAGTACGGCTCTCTATTATGTCGATTTCTCTTTCTGCGAGCATCGTTTGGGCGGTTCGGCTTTGGCTCAGACCCTCAATAAGGTGGGTGACTCGGTTCCAACTGTCGAGAATGCCGAGTACTTTGCTGATGCCTTTGACGCTGTTCAGGAGGCTATCAATCAGAACCTTGTCTTGGCTGGTCACGACATCAGCGCCGGTGGTATGTTGACCACTTTGTTGGAGATGTGCTTCGCCAATACCGAGGGTGGTCTCCGTATCAACCTGACCGATTTGGCCGAGGAGGATATCGTCAAGATTCTCTTTGCCGAGAACCCTGGCGTCATACTTCAGGTCAAGGATACCAAGGCCTTCGAGAAGTTGATGGAGAAGGCTGGCGTGGCCGTTGCCAAGATTGGTTATCCTTGTGAGGAGCGTTCTGTCAATGTCCGCAAGGGCGACTATGTGGCCGACTTCGACATTGATCAGTTGCGCGATGTTTGGTACGAGTCGAGCCACCTCTTGGACCGCAGGCAGAGTGGTGTGCAGAAGGCCGACGAGCGTTTCGCCAACTACAAGAATCAACCTCTTTATTATCAGTGGCCTAAGGGCTTTACGGGCAAGTTGGCACAATACGGCATCTCGGCCGACCGTCGTAACAAGACGGGTATCAAGGCAGCCATCATCCGTGAGAAGGGTGTCAACTCGGAGCGTGAAATGGCCTACTCGATGTATCTGGCAGGCTTCGATGTCAAGGATGTCCATATCACCGACCTCATTGCAGGTCGTGAGGACTTGACCGATGTCAACCTTATCGTCTTCTGTGGTGGTTTCTCTAACTCCGACGTCTTGGGTTCTGCCAAGGGTTGGGCTGCAGGCTTCTTGTATAATGAGAAGGCACGCAAGGCCTTGCAGGACTTCTATGCACGTCCTGACACTCTCTCGTTGGGTATCTGCAACGGTTGCCAGTTGATGATTGAACTCGGTCTCGTAGGTTCCAATCTCGATGCCAAGAACCCTGACATCCTCAAGGCAGCACAGAATCCTGACCGCGTCCACATGTTGCACAACGACAGCCATAAGTTCGAGAGCAACTTCATCAATGTGCGTATTCCTAAGAACAACAGCATCATGATGGGTTCTCTTTCCGGTTCACGCATCGGCATTTGGGCCGCTCACGGTGAGGGTAAGTTCGGTTTGCCCGAAGGCAAGACCATCGAGGACTACAACGTCGTAGCCAAGTATGGTTATGTGGCATATCCTGCTAACCCGAATGGTTCGCCTGACGGTCTGGCTGGTATCTGCTCTGCCGATGGTCGTCACTTGGCCATGATGCCTCATCCAGAACGTGCTATGTTCCCCTGGCAGTGTGGTTACTATCCTCAGGACCACAAGGATGACGAGGTTACTCCATGGATTGAGATCTTCGTCAATGCCCGCAAGTGGGTTGAAGGTTTGAAGAAATAATTCAGGTCGTGAGGTTGTAAGGTCGCTTTGCTGGTAAGGTTATAAGGTTCTCTTCGCCAATAAAAACGAATTGATTAATTGTAACTTACCTCATAACCTTACAACCTCATAACCTCTGAACCTCCATAGGATGACAAATGAACGTCTTTGGAATAAAGAATATTTGAAGGCATGGAGTGCAAACTTCATGCTCTTCTGCGGGCAGTCTGTTGCTTTTTGCTATTGTGCGTACCTTACATGGTGTGCCTTTCGGTGTCTCCAGTGTGGCCAACAGCACCGTGGCAATTGATGTCCTTCCTAATAGCCGTAGAGCCGAGGGAGTCGGTTATTATGGTCTGTCCAATAACCTTGCTACGGCAACGGCTCCTACCATTGGACTCTTATTATATAATGAGTTCCACAACTTCGACCTACTTTTCGGAGTCTCGATGGCGGTGGCGTTTCTGGGTTTTGCCATTGACGCAACAATTCATTTGCCAAGTCGCTCCGTTTCAATGGCTTCCGTGCCGCAACGAAGCAGTTCTTGGTATTCTAAACTCTTCTTGACCGACGCTTGGACCTTGGCGCTCAATCAAGCCTGTTATGGCCTGGCTTACAGCATCATAGCTACTTATTTGGCTATTTATGGTGTGCAGAATCCCGATGGGACAGGTAATACGGGTGTATTCTTCGCTGTGTTGAGTGGTGGTCTCATCGTCTCCCGACTGACAGGAGGAAGGCAGTTGCGTCGAGGCCGTATTTGGCAGAATTGTGCTGAGGGCATCAGTATTTCGGCCTTCGGTTTCTTGTTGTTTGCTACTATCCATCACCCTGTGGCCTATTATCTTAGCGCCCTTATCGTTGGTTTCGGCAATGGACACATGTTCCCCGCCATGCAGATGATGTTTGTCAATATCGCAGGTGACAGCCGTCGTGGTGTGGCCAACAGTACGCAGTTGGCGGCATGGGATGCCGGGGCTGGATTGGGAACCCTCTTAGGCGGTGTTTTGGCAAGTTGGTGGGGTTACGAATCTGCCTTCTGGTTGGCCGCCTTTGTTCAAGCCTTGGGAGTCGTCACCTTCTTCCTATGGTGCAAGGGATTGTATATTCGCAAAACAAAGTAATCTGCGTTGAAACCCCAAGCGAAGCAATCATTCTTACTGATTTCCTAAAGAAAAACATATTACCAGATTAACAATAAAACCTAAAACTTATGAAAACAACAAAACAGCTTCTTCTGTCTGGCCTGTTGCTCCTCGCAGCAACCCTTCAAGCACAAACCTTGAAAAAGTTTTCGATTGATTTGACCGATGATGCCAAGGCTCAGATGGTTTGTTTCTTGCCCGAAAAACCTTCAGGACGAGCCATTGTCGGTGTGCCTGGTGGCGGTTATTCGATGTTGTCCAATACGCACGAAGGTTACCTCGCTTCCGAGTGGTTGAACAAGCAGGGTATTGCCTATTTCGTTGTCAATTACCGATTGCCCAATGGCGATCGCACCAAGCCGATGGGTGATGTGATGAAGGCTATCCGAATTGTCCGAGATTCTGCCGCCGTGTGGAACATCCATCCTCACGATGTCGGCATCATGGGTTTCTCGGCTGGTGGACATTTGGCTTCGGTTATCTCTACTCATGCCGATTACGAGGTTAGACCAGATTTCACCATTCTTTTCTATCCTGTCATATCGATGGAGGAAAGGTTGTCCCACAAGTGGTCGTGCCGCAACTTCTTGGGTGAGGAGGGGCAGAAGAATCCCGAACTTGTCAAAGATTTCTCGACCCAGAATGCCGTCAAACGTCATTTGACTCCTCCTGCCATCATCATCATGGCCAACGACGACCGATTGGTGCCCCCTGTCACCAACGGTGTGGCCTATTACAGTGCCATGCGCAATGCAGGTAATGAGTGCAGTATGTACATCTATCCAGGTGGTGATCACGGTTTCGGTTTCGGCCCTTGGTTCAAGTACCATGACCAGATGTTGACAGACCTCGGTAATTGGCTTAATGCTCGTCAAACCCCGAAACAAGATGCCATTCGTGTGGCTTGTGTCGGTAACAGCATCACCGATGGACACGGTATTGACATGGCCACGCAATATGGTTATCCTGCGTTGCTCCAGAAGAAATTGGGTGAGGGCTATTGGGTCAAGAATTTCGGTGTCAGTGGTCGAACCTTGCTCAACAAGGGCGATTTGCCTTATATGAACGAGATGGCTTGGAAGGATGCCTTGGCCTTCAATCCGGACATCGTCATCATCAAGTTGGGTACCAACGACTCCAAACCGCAGAACTGGCAGCATAGTGCCGAGTTCAAGTCGGATCTTGAGCAGATGATTACTTCGTTGGCTCCTTCTTTGGCCCAATCGGTCAACAAGAAGAGCAAAAAGGTTGCCAAAAAGGGTCTGTCACAGGAGTCGGTCAAACCTCGCATCTTGCTTTGTACACCTATCCCTGCACTCAAATCCTTTTGGAATATCAACGACTCGGTCATCGTGAATGGAGTTATTCCAATGCAGCTAGAGGTGGCCAAGAAGTATGGTTTGCAAGTCATTGATTTGCATACGCTCTTTTCCAATGCCAGCGATTTGATTCAGCCCGATGGCATTCATCCCAACGATAAGGGCGTTCAACGATTGGCCGACATCATCGCCGAACAGATTCTTCAGAATTCGGCTAAGTAGAACCTTTTGAAAGAACTTCCTTTAAAACGATTAGTTGCCCTCTTGCGGGGCAACTAATACCTTTCTATTTATGGAAACAGAAACAACAAATAACAAATTGCCTAACGTTGAGCCTATTACTGGTTGGCTGGCATTCTTTCTTTGGGTGGTTGTAGCAGGAGGGAGATTCGTGTCTATTTGTCGAAATATATACTTTTTGGCATTTAAGATTCCATATACTTTTATCCCTCTATTTTATATTCATAAGATTGTCGGGTATATAGTTACCGTATGCTTCGTTGTTCGACTTGTCAGAAGCTATTATAAAGTTAGGGATAATGCCATTCCTTTAACATATACCTATTTGGTTTTCATATTGATAGGAGTTTTTTCAAACCTATTATATTGGTCTCTCACTGGAAATCTTATGCAAGCTCCATTAAAGTTGTCCTTGAATTTGTTGTTGGGACTTCTATTATTTTGCTACGTAAGGAGGTCCAAACAAATACAGAGACGCTTTGAGGGAATACGAAGCCGATTATACCTTTTCGATAAGGTTCTAATAGGTGTTTGTTTTTTTAATTTTGTGGGGAACTACCTCTTCGCCGAAGCATTGAATAACGATTCTATTGGAATGTTGAATTCTCGATTTTATGTAGCAGATGTTGTTAAGTTCATGAACAATCAGCTGCAATCTGATAAAGGAACTGACTTTATTTTCAAAAAAGCAGTGCTCGAAGAAGATTCGATTTTCTTCTATTACAAGTATCCGCAAATCGAGGTAGATAGTATCAGGAAAAAATGCTCTGTTTCGGTTGCAAAATTATTAATGTTAAGAGAGCTTGCTTCGTATGGTAATAAGGAGAAGATCAAAGCGATGGATCGAATTGTAGACTATGGCTATTACCTGAATTACATTTATTGGGATAAGTATGAACGCGTTGCATATCAATGCAATATCTCACCGACGGAGTACAACCGAGCGAGAGCAATGGACGCAGATTTCCGTTGTGATAGTCTATCTTGGAAGCTGGCATTGGAGCAGGAGAGAAGTATTTTGCCTCAACCTGTTATGGACTATTGTCAGCTTCTTTCGGTCAATGTCGATTATAATGCTCGAACTCTGGAGTTGGTTGTTCAACTCCCAACAGAAGGAAAATTGGCAAAAATGGAAGCGCATTCTCTTTATCAATATCTAAAGCTCTGTCGGCATGACCTTGTTCAGATTCCGCTTGTCCAAATGGCAGTGATTGATAAGATGACTCTGTACTTCAAGTTCCTTCGTCCTGATGGTACGGAGTTCACCACTTTAGAGATGTCTTATCGCGTTTTCCTTTAAGATGTTATGATTCGGAGTCTATTATACGAACACATCGTTTCGTTCCGCACATTTTTTGTCGGTCGAAGCGATGTATTCTTTTTTTCGACAAAAAAACCCTTTTTGATGTTACAAATTTCCGAGTTGCGCGTTATGTAGATGAAAGCGCTTCAGAAGAGCTTCAAAACAAATGTGTTAATGAGTGAGAATTATCTGATAAGTACATTCACCAAGGGTCGGAACGTATGGTTACCTTTCGTGGCTACCTCTTTTTGCTAATAGTGAAATGTCGTCAAGTTGTAGGCGTAGTCCTTTGGTACTTTTGTTCTATACAAACAGCCCTCGACCAATTAGTAGTCGGGGGCTGTTCGATTTATTTCTATCAAGTTGTCGGTTATTGGTTTAAGGAATTACGACCAACTGAAATGTGCGTCTCTTAGAAGTTACTGTTCTCCGGACGGAGGATGTTCAGAACATCACCACCATTGATTTGGATGTGTGTCTTCTTGAGGTTCGAACCGCCATAGATGTTGTCGATGACGATAGTGGAGTTGTTGATGGAGTCGCCAACCACACCGACATTGATGTTCACCTGGTCGGTATCGACACGACCCTTACGTCCCGAACCATAGAGGCGTTCCACCTTGCCGCTCAAGATGTTGGCAGTCGTGCTTCGGACCGAACCGAAAATGCCGCCCATGTAGATACGGTCAATCTTTTCGGCATCCTTGGTATCGACAGTAATCGTGGCGCGTCCGACGACGGCGCAGTCCTGACTGTATCCACCTGCGCAGAGGATAATGTCTTCCGGCAGTACCGTCGAGTCGTTCATCAGCTCCAATGGGAATGGGTTCGCCTCGATGTTCAGGTAGGTGTTGCCACGCACCGTACTGGTGGCAATACCGCCACAGGCAATGCCATAGAGTCGGCGAGGTACATAACGAGGACGCTCGTAGTAGGGGAGGAACACACCGCCCGTGACGTTGACGTGAACGTCGCCTGCCACTTTGGTGTAGATGGAGGTCACATCCAACTCCTCTTTATTACCGTGTCCTGCACCGAAGACTGCTCCGTGCAACTGACCACCGAAGACGTTAATCTCGACGTTGCCAGCCAACTCTGGGTTGATTTCTTCGTCGGTGCGATAGACGTGTGCATAGTTGCCAGCGCCGAAGATGAAACCACGGATGATAGCACTACCACCAATGTTCACCTGCGTGTTGCCATACGTTGTGGCCACCAAGTCAACGGCGTTGGTCAAGTTCTCGGGCGAAACCTCACGATAGTAAGGACCTTCGCCGCCGCCATAAATCAAACCCTTGACTTCGCCGCCCGTGACAGTGACATGCGTGTTGCCGTACATCTGTGCCATGTTCGAGAAGAAAAGCTTATCCATCTGTACACCATTGACAATGGGGTAACTGCTGTGGTCACTATTGTCGAAATAGGAGAGGTTGCCACGACAACCACCGAAGATGTAACCGTCGATACTGCCGCCGTCCATGTCGATATAGGTGTCGGCATAGATATTGCCTGACTGACAACCCGCCTGGTGCGTAGGCAGCAAAGAACTGAACGATATACTGCCGCCATACAGCGAACCCATCAAGTAGGCCGTTCCGCCAATGTTGACGTGCAACTCGGTCTTACTGAGGTCGAGGGTCTCGTTGCCCTTCAATTGGACAATCGGCATCTTGTTGACGGCATTCTTGTAGGTGCCGAACACAATCTTACCGTCCTTCCAGTAAGGGATGTGCGGGTCGGCGGTGTGGTGCAGACTGTCGTAGTCCAAGCCGCAGACGCAAGCAGCACCGCCACCATAGATGGTGTTGTAGATGGTGCCGCCCAACAGGTTGATGTACGACTTGCCATAGAAATAGGTGACGCAGGAGTCATGCTCCGTCTCATTGGCATACAGAATGTGACCATATCGACCTAAGTTGGTACCGAAGATCTCGGTGACCGAACCATCGGTGACAGTGACTTCGCTCTTGCCGAAGAAACTGTCGGCAGGACGACCTTTCACCAAACGACCGAATCCGACATTGCCGCCCACGATACGACCGATGTGACTGCTGCCCTTCACCTCGATGCGGGTGTCGGCAAAGATAGTGCCGTCGGCCTGTCCGCCAATCAGCAACGCTACATCATACTGGTTGTGGTAGGGGTTGAAGTAATTAGTAGCATCGCACACGACGCGCGTACGGACAGGATGCTGTGGCGAACCGGAGATATTACCCGTGCGGTCCATCTGCAGGGTGTAACCATCGCCTGCAATGATACGTCCGTAAGTGCCCGAGAGCACGGTCAACGTATTCTCGTTGTGCACATAGTCGGGGTCGTTGTTGTTCAAGATACCGCCGTACAGGGTGATGGCAGGTGCCAACACACCTTCGTCCAGACCCAGGGTCCAGTCCATAATCTTGTAACCGCTGACGAAGATGCCGTAGCCCATCGTCAAGTTATGACCCCACGCGAACACCTTGGTCTGTGCCGGCAGGTCGGTGAAGTTGAACGAAGAACCGCTCAGGTTGATTTGCTCGAAACGGGTGTCGGCATCGAACTTGATGCTCAAGCCGGCAAACAACAGACGTCCGTTCTTGAAGTTGTCGTATCGACCCGTAATCATGGCGGGCTTGTCCTTCGAGAAGTAGGAGGCATTGGCTGCGGTGCAACGACTGTCCAAATACTCGGTGAAGTCGTACTCCTCGTAGTCACCCATGATGATGATGACGTTGGTACCAATGGTGCCGCCGTCCTTCTCGGACTTCAACAGACTATAGGCGCGTTTCAAGGTGCGCACAGCCGTCTCGGGGGTGCGACCATCGTTGCGGTCATCGCCCTTGCGGTAGGTCTTGCCGTTGCTGGTGAAGGCAGTCACGTCGGCTGCTGTACCGATGCCTTGGTTGCAGACGTAGATAGGGTTGGTGAACGACTTCACAATCGAGAATCGCGCTGCCTTGTTCTCGCGGTGAGTGGCCAAGAGCAGATAGGTATGACCATCCAGACCTTCGGTAAGTGTCTCGCTGGTAGATACTTCCTTGAAGTTGTCGGTCATGTCTTGCCAAGAGAACTCGAAGTCGCCCTCCTTGATTTCCAATCCCGAAACGGCTTTGATCTGCGCCGTCACGGTGTGGGTCTTGATTTTCTTCTTGCCTTTCACCTCCTCTTCGGGGAGGATGGAGAGGTCGTACTGGTCAGGTTCGATGAGGATACCGCCGCTACCGGCCTCTTTACCATTGTCGAACACCGTCAGGCTGAGTCGCTGCTGGTATGGTTTTGGCTCGGCGATAATGGTCGATGTCTTGTAGTCACCCAGACGGACACCGTCAATAGACCAGTGGTAGGTATAAGTGTGACCGCGCACGCGGTTGAAGATACCTTCATACTGGAAGCGCTTGCCGCCTACCGATGGACTTACGCTGACGTTCAGTGGTGAGAACGAACGCTCGTTGTCGTTGATGGCATACCAGACAAGGTTGTTGTATGAGTAACCCTCGCTCTGCTTGGTGCCCTGTGCATTGGCATAGTAGAACTGGTCGGGACGACCATGGAAGTGAGTCAAGTCGGGAGTGCCGTAACCGTAACTGTGCTCGATGATGATGTTGTTCTCCTCATAGAAACTGCGGTCGTCGGCAAAGTTGTTCAAAACCTCGCCCACCAATGGACAGGCCGAGATCTTGGAGGCCGAGTGCAAGGTGACGTCGGTGCCGTAGTCCGTCACCGTGAAACCGTGTACCAGGCAGTTGGTGATACGTGAGTGCGAATACATCTTACCCACCAATCCACCGATACGGAAGTTGTAAGTACCTGAGGCATCACCCGTGCTTCGTACGAAGTGGATGTTCTCAATCTCCAGGTTCTCGATGACCGACTCGAACTCCTTGTCGCCGCCCAACTGAGGGAACAGACCATAGTGACACTCGCCAGGGGAGTCCTTCAGCGTCACCTCGATGTTCGATATCTTGTGACCGCCACCGTCGAAGTGCGAGCGGAAACTCTTTCGGTCGGAGATAGCCGAACCGAAAGTCCACTGCGTACTACGCATGTCGAGGTCGCAGGTCAACTTGAAATATTTCTTGTAACAGATACCTTCGTTGTTGTCATAGTTTCGGATCAGGTAGGCCATCTCTTCGGCCGTAGTAATCAGGTATGGATCTTCCTCGCTACCTGTTCCTTTGGTAGAACGCACCATGGAACCGTCCCATACCGAACTCTCTGCCCATGCGGTGGGCGCTGCATTGAAAGTAAAGAGTATAAGTGCTGAGGCTGTGATGCACTTACTGATGATCTTGGACATGTTATTCATTGTTTTACTGAGGTAAGATATGTGCTATATTTAGCGCAAATATAAGTAAAAAATCGTTTCAGTTGTCCTATTTCCTCATAAAATGTTGTTGTTTCGGCCTATTTTTGTTGCATAACGAGCATTTTTTATGTTCTATAATACATTTTTGAGCACCTACAGCACCCTTTTTTCGCTTCCAACAACCTTCATGCTAAGTTCCACTTTCCCTCCTTTTTTCCCTCTGTGTTGCCCAATATCGTCACTTTGTTGCATAAATATTCATCCCGAAGTTCCTCCCGCCCGAGTACGTCGCCCCTCCCTCGCGCTCTTGCTGCGGTCAAACTTTGGTTCATATAGGGTCAATAATGGGTCATTGATTTTGTTCGATTCAACCTTCCGTCAATCCTGCTTCAATCGATACCCAATCGATACCCAATCGATACCGCGATAGACTATGGACGTAGGGTCAAAGGGATGGCCAAAGGTTTATGTTTTAAAAAGTTCGGGGCAAATATAATAATTATGTTGGAATATCGATAAATGTGAGGGCGAAAACCCTCCATTTGGACTTCAAATGGAGGGTTGAGATGAAAAATGGGGGAATCTTTCTTTAGTTTTTGACGGTTTTGTTTTCTATGTGGATTATAATTCGTATTTTTGCATCCTAATAGTCTCCTTGCAGACTGAAGCAATAGGCAATAACCATTTATCATGAAAAAAGAAATAAGTATTGCAGGATGTGTCATCGGTGGGGCAGTAGCGACCATCGCACCGGCACAGCAGAAGATGAAGACGGGGTGGGACAAGCAGCCTAACGTCATCTATATCATGGCCGATGACCTCGGTATCGGGGATATTGAACCCTATGGACAGACGCAGATCAAGACGCCGAACCTGAACAAGATGCGGGAGCGCGGTATGCGCTTTACGCAGTGTTATGCGGGTACGGCAGTGTCGGCGCCATCGCGTTGCTCGCTGATGACGGGATTGCATACTGGGCATGCCTCCGTGCGTGGTAATATAGGTGTTGACCCCGAGGGACAGGTGCCTATGCCTGCAGGGACCTTCACCATGGCGACGATGTTCAAGCAATCGGGTTATGCCACGGGCTGTTTCGGTAAATGGGGATTGGGTTATCCAGGTTCGGTGTCGGACCCGACAAAGGTGGGCTTCGACCGATTCTTCGGTTACAACTGTCAGACGTTGGCGCACGATTACTATCCCGACCACCTTTGGAACGGTACTCAACGTATTGACTTGCCCCAGAACTATGAGCAAAAGGAAGTGACCTATTCGGCCGACACGATTCACGCCGAGGCGTTGACGTTCATTTGGGAGAATGCCCAACGGCCTTTCTTCACTTTCTTGTCCTACACCATTCCCCATGCAGAGTTGATATTGCCGCATGACAGTGTGTATCAGGCTTATTGTCAACAGATTCCGTTGGAGGACGAAGTGCCTTTCGTACAGAAGAACCCTACCAAGAAAGGGGCTTATGGCAGTACGCCCAGACCGATGGCATCGTTTGCCTCGATGGTGACCCGGCTGGACCGTTATGTGGGCGACGTGATGAACATGCTCGATTCGTTGGGCATTGCCGATCATACTATCTTGATTTTTACGTCGGACAACGGTCCCCACAAGGAGGGTGGTGCCAATCCCGACTACTTCAAGAGTTATGGTCCGTATCGAGGCATCAAGCGTGACCTTTATGAGGGCGGCATCCGTATGCCGATGTTGATTTCCTGTCCAGGGCATGTGGCAGCGGGCGTCGATAACGACCATGTCATGGCCTTCTGGGATATGCTTCCGACCTTCGCCGAAGCCATTGGTTATCAGCAACCTTTGCATACGGACGGACTCTCTTTCTTGCCGACGTTGTTGGGCCGGAAGGGGCAGCAGGAACATCCATACCTCTATTGGGAGTTTCATGAAAAACAAGGGAAGCAGGCTGTCCGATGGGGTAATTGGAAAGGCATCCGACTGAATGTGTCGGCCGAGCAACCTGTCTTCGAACTCTATGACTTGAGTAAGGACATTCACGAAGATAATAATGTTGCAGCACAGCATCCCGACATTGTCCGTCGGTTGGAAGCGCTCATTGACAGTTGTCACATCCATTCGGACGTGTTTAACTTCGGCAGGAAGTGAATTGGAGTTCACTTTCCTGTCGGCAGCGTCGAAAGTGCTCTATTTTTCATAAATAATGTGAAATCATTTGGAGGATAGAAATTATTTCTCTATATTTGCCACGGAATTTCTTTCCGCCTTTTAATCTTTTACTAATCTTTAACCGTAATCAAAACCATGGTAAATCGTTTTATCTTAAACGAATTGAGTTATTTCGGAGCAGGCAGCCGCAAGGAATTGCCTGGAGTCGTTAATCGTTTGGGTTTCAAGAAGGCACTTGTCGTCACAGATAAGGATCTCGTTAAGTTCGGTGTCTGCAAGATGGTCACCGACGTGATGGACGAAGCTGGCATCCCTTATGAGGTTTACAGTGAGGTCGTTCCTAATCCAACCGTAACGAATGTGAAGAACGGTGTGGCTGCATTGGCTAAGTGCGGTGCCGACTTCTTGGTCGCTATCGGAGGTGGTTCGAGCATCGATACGGCCAAGGGTATTGGCATCGTGACCAACAACCCCGAGTTCTCGGACGTTGTCAGTCTGGAGGGTGTTGCTCCTACCAAGAAGAAGACCGTGCCTATCATCTGTTTCCCAACCACAGCCGGTACGGCTGCCGAAACCACTATCAACTATGTCATCATTGACGAGGAGAAGCACAAGAAGATGGTTTGTGTCGATCCTAACGATATCCCTTGCTGCTCTATCATCGATGCCGAACTGATGTTCTCTCTGCCAAAGGCTACGACCGCAGCAACTGGTCTGGACGCCTTGACCCATGCCATCGAGGGTTATATCACCAAGGCCGCTTGGGAACTGTCGGATATGTTCGAAATCGAAGCTATTCGCTTGATCAATAAGTATCTGCGCTTGGCCGTGTTCGATCCATCGAACCCTGTCGGACGTGAAGGTATGGCCCTGGCTCAGTATGTGGCAGGTATGGCCTTCTCGAATGTCGGCTTGGGTGTCGTTCATGGTATGGCCCATCCAATGGGTTCGCTCCATAACATTCCTCACGGTGTAGCCAATGCCCTCTTGTTGCCAACCATCATGGAGTTCAATGCTCCCGTATGCCGCGACAAGTATGTGGAGATTGCTAAGGCTATGGGTGCTTACAAGGAGGGTATGACCAAGATTGAGGCTGCCCAGGCGGCTTGCGACGCTGTCCGTCAGTTGGCTGTCGAGGTAGGTATTCCTCAGCATTTGTCGGAAATCGGCATCTACGAGAAGGATATCGACGCTTTGGCAGATCAGGCTATCCAGGATGTCTGCACACCTGGCAATCCACGCAAGGTGACCCGTGCCGACATTGTTGCGCTCTACAAGAAGGTGCTCTAATTCGCATTTTAGAAGCAGAACACCCTCGCGAAGCTTGTTGACGTATTCGCGAGATACATAAATAAAGCCTATAGTTCGCTGATTGAACTATAGGCTTATTTTATTGTTTCGTAAGTACGATAAGGGAGTTTCTTTCATGTAGTTAACTGTAGATAACAGGAGTTAACGGACGAATGTTGAAGTTGCCCCAACCACTTTCGACCCTCTGTAGTAACGTCCGTTAACTACAAGAGCGAAGCGATAACTCCTGCTAACTCCCTTTAACTCCTATCCATTCTCGCAAGTTGCAACACTTGCGAGAATGGATTTTTCTTTATTTCTTCTCAGGCTTGAGATATGTGTCCAACCAGTCGAAGAAGACGCGTTGCCAAAGAACGGCATTTTGTGGTTTGGTCACCCAATGGCACTCATCGGGGAAATAGAGGAAGCGGGCAGGGATGCCACGCATGCGAGCTAAGTTGAATGCCTGCATTCCTTGGGTGACAGGGATGCGATAGTCATGTTCGTTGTGAATCACGAGGATCGGAGTATCCCACTTGGTGATGGACTTGTGAGGCGAGTCGGTATAGCAAGCATTGATGCCATCTTTGTTGGCCGTCTTGCGTTTTGGAGTGTGGCACAGACCTTCCTGTAAGTCCTCTTGACCAAAGTAACTTCCACCGTAGTCCCAATCGGCAAACCACATTTCTTCTGTCTCGCCGTACATCGACTCGCAGTTGAAGATACCGCAATGGGCAATGAGTGCCTTGAAACGTTTGTTGTGGTGACCAGCCAACCAATAGACGCTATAGCCACCAAAGCTTGCTCCTACGGCACCGAGGTGGTTCTTGTCGCACCAAGGTTCTTTGGCCACTTCATCAATGGCAGTGAAGTAATCGCGCATACATTGACCGGCAAAGTCTCCGGCAATCTGTTCGTTCCAAGCTTGTCCGAAGCCAGGAACACCATGACGGTTGGGCAGTACGATGGCATAACCGTTGGCCTGCATGATAGCGATGTTCCAACGTGTGCTCCAGAATTGACTTACAGCCGATTCGGGACCTCCCTGGCAATAAAGGAGGGTTGGAATGGCTCCACGGAACTGTTCTACCTGTTCTGCCGAGTCGGGGTTGAAGCCTGTTGGATAGGCCACCCAGACCAACATCTGACTGCCGTCGGTACACTTCATCCAACGCGATTTGATGGTACCCATGTCGCCCAACTGGGCAAGGAGTTCGTCATTCTCGTGCGACAACTGAATGGGAGCACCATTGTTGATGGTGAAGATTTCGTTGGGCGAGTGCCAGTCGTGACGCAGTGCGTAGAGGCGGTTTCCGCAGTAGCAAACTTCGGCGTAATCATGTGGCGCATAGTCTGTTACTTGACGGACGTTGCCCTTTAGGTCGATGTTGAAGATAGGGGCAATACCCTCCTTGTAACCGATGAAGGTAAGACCCTGATTATCTGGATCCCAGATATAGGCATCGACGTTGTTGTCGTAGTTCGCGGTCAAGTCCACCAACGCAGGAGCTTTGGAGCCATCGCCGAACTGAGCAGTCTCGATGACGCACAGACGGTTCTTGTCGCTCTCGTAGCCATTGCGTGCCATGCTTTGGAAGGCCAGCCACTTGCCGTCGGCCGAGAAGGCGGGGTTGGTGTCGTAGCCATGGTCGCCAGGGTGCAGGTCGATGGTCTTGTTACTTGCAATGTCGTACAGGTAGATGCTGGAACGGGTCGAGAAGGCATAACGGGTACCTGTCTCTTTGCGGCAACTATAGACAATCTGCGTGCCGGCAGGATTCCAAGCAAAAGCCTCGATACCTCCGAAGGGGCGCATCGGACACTCGTAAGGTTCGCCCTCCATGATGTCTTTGATGCTCTCCGACTTGATGTTGCCGGTCTCATCCAACGTAGCCAGATAAGGGTGAGGATAGTTATCGACAAAGTCGTCCCAGTGGCGGTAGTTCATCTCATCCACCAATCGTCCAGTGGTCTTGTCCAAACCTTCGAACAGAGCACTGTCGATACGTTGGACTGGAAGGGTCATGATAAGGAGGACCTGCTTGCGGTCGGGGCTGAACTTGAAACCCTCGATGTCACGGTCGGTATTGCTTATCTGGCGACGTTCCGTACCGTCGGCTTTCATCAGCCAAACCTGCGTTTTTCCGCTTTCGGCCGAGAGGAAAGCAATATGGTCGTTGTCCAACCATACGGCATTCTGCTCACTGAACTTTGTTTTGGTAATGTTCTGGGCTTCAGCCGTCCACGAGTTGACATTGAGCAGGAACAGGTCGCGGTTGCTCTTGTTCTGCTTGACGCTTGTATAGGTGACGCCATAGAGCAGGCGGGTTCCGTCGGGTGAAGGTTGGATGTCAGAGATTTTTCCCAGCTCCTGTAGAAGTTCGGGTGTGAGTTTCTCTGTACGAATCGTGCTTTTGCCGATATATTCTGTGGGCGCTTCTTCTTTCTTTGACCCACAAGCGGTTAGCATTGTTGAGGTAGCCATGATGGCAAGTAGGAGTTTATTCATTTTTCTTTTTTCTGGTTGATTTTACTTTCTTGGTTTCTTTGCCTGCATAGCCAGGTTGTCCGACGGCAGATTCCTGCATGGTCACCTCGGCTTTGGCATTCCAGTAGTTGTCTAGCGAGAATCCATTGGCTGTGCGAATCAGGATGCGTGTCTTGATTTGGTAGTCTTGTTTGAGCAATTCGAACTCTCTGGTCAACACCTCTTTGGTACGTTTGTTCTCGATGGCGGGCAATCCGTTCTGGATGAAGTCGTCCATCAGTTCGGTGGTCTTTATCAAGAAGTAGTTGTTGCCCTTCTTGACACGTTCCTGAAGGAGTTTGTTCTCCTCGTATGTGTCGAACTGTCCGACGAGCTGGTGTATCTGGTTCTGAAAGGTGATACCCACTTTCTCCAGATGAGTCTCACATCCTTGTACGACAGTTTTCATCTGTTCCACATACGCTTTGTGCGCTTTGGGGAGCAATTCATCGGCTTGGCGCAACAGATGACGGAACTGAATCATCAGGGGTAGGTAGTCGAAAATGCTGCACAACGTCTGTTCCACGCAGTTGCGACGGTCCAAGGTGAGTTGCTTTTCGTCGGGCATGTTCTCCTGCATGGCTTGGTTGTAACTCAGGATCGTGGGGTCCGACATCACCACATGACCCGTGATGGGTGTGCTGAGAACCAATCCTTCCAATGTCCGACAACGGGACAATGCCACATAGACCTGACCAAAGGAGAAAGCCTGTCCTGCATTGACAATACAATGATCGAACGTCAGACCTTGACTCTTGTGAATGGTGATGGCCCAAGCTGTGCGCAAAGGTATCTGGGTGAAGGTGCCAATCACCTCTTCCTTGATTTCTCCGCTGCCTTCGTCGGTCACATATTTGGAGTTCTGCCAAGCTTGCGCCGTTATCAGCAAATCCTCCATCGTACCGTTCTCGTCGGGACTTTCCACCCACACTTCGTCGTTGACAATCTGCGTGATACGTCCAATCTTGCCGTTGTAATACTTGTGGTTCGGGTCGTTCTTGCAGAACATCACCTGCGCACCAATCTTCAACGTGAGTTGAGCATCCGTGGGATAGGAGCCTTCGGGAAAATCGCCTTTCACCGTGGCGCTGAAGATGTACGGCTTGCCAGGTAGTTGTTCCAACCGCTCCTTGTTGATGGCATTGGCCTGATAGTTGTGGGTGGTCAATGTGATGTAGCCGTCATCGTCCGAAGGGTGGAACGACGGGTTGTATCGACTATTGAGAAGTCGCAACGTCTCGGTGTCCAAGTGATTGTCGCGCACATTATTTAAAAGGTTGACGAACTTGGAGTCGGCTTGGCGGAAGACGTGGGTCAATTCGATGGCGGTGTAGTTGGTCTGTTGCAACGCCTTGCTGCCAAAGAAGTAAGGCGTCTGGTAACCATTCTGTTCCAACAGCGTCCATTCTTCGTCCGACGCCACAGGAGCCAACTGTTGGAGGTCTCCAATCATCAGCAATTGCACTCCGCCGAACGGCTTGAAGTGGTCCTGATAACGTCTCAATACGTCGTCGATAGCATCCAGCAGGTCGCATCGCACCATCGAGATCTCGTCAATGATAAGCAGGTCCAACGAACGCAGGATGTTGATCTTGTGTTTCGAGAATCCGTAGCGGTTTCGGGCATCCCGTTGAATGTGTTGTCCCGGCAGGTAGAGACCTGGCGCCAACTGGAAGAACGAGTGGATGGTCATGCCTCCCGCATTGATGGCAGCTACACCCGTAGGGGCAACTACGATGTTGCGTTTGTGCGTTTCCATCCGCAAGTGGCGCAGGAAGGTGGTCTTGCCTGTGCCCGCCTTGCCCGTCAGGAAGATGTTGCGGTGCGTGTATTGCGCATACTTGTATGCGAGGTCAAGTTCTGGGTTCTGCACAGCCGTCATTTATTACATAAAGGAGACCTTGCGACCCAGCAGGTCATAGTATGCCCCGTCTTTTTCGATGTAGATCTGTCCGTTCTTGAGTCGCTTGACGGCTTTGCCCTGAGTCCGGTTGTCCGTCACCCCATGCAGGGACGAGGTCGAAGGTTCACCGATAGTGAGGACGATACGGCGGTCGCTCAACTGTTCGATGTTGTTGATATTAAAGGCGATGGTGTCGCCGTTGTGCCAGCGGAAGAGAGGGTTCTCGCTGTTCAACTTTGTCACATTGCTGAGACCTGGGTAGATGTCGGACGACAAGTTGTTGAGCCAAGCATTCCGTTCTTCTTTGGTGGAGAAATTGGTGAAGAGTTGTTTCTCTCCGTCTGCACTGACGGGGCCACAACGCTGATACTCAGGGTCATTGTTGGGGGCATTTCTTCCCCAGATGTTGGCATCATAACTTACATAAGTGATGAGCAAGCCTTCATGCCTGTGGGGACTGAAATAGGCACTGTTGCCCCACGTGATTTCCCAAGGGTTTTCGGGTTGGTGGTTCTCGATGGTGATGTACTCGTCAGGATTTTCCGGATTACGGAAGATGCGAGCGTCGCCAGTCGAAGCGAACAGATTCAATGTGTCACGGGTGTCGTTTACGATGGCAGTTGGTTTCAACCACCCCAGAAACATACGCTCGTGCGTGGTGAGACAACCTTGATCCATCAGACTCCAACTGTCCATGCCGTAGCATTGACTTGCGGTCGAGGCGTTGGTGCTGTAGAAGTCGGGCAAACCGATGGAATGTCCGAATTCGTGAGTGAAGACGCCAATGTTCGGCACAACGATTCCGCTTGACGCACCAAACAACTCTGGAGAGAGCAGGAAGAGGTTCGTCTTAGTGTCGTCGGGCATAGTATATATATGTCCAGTGGTGTTCTTGGCCCAAATCTGGTCGCCTTCGCCCGTCTCGTTTTGTCCGAATCCGGCATAGATGATGTAGATGCAATCCACCACCCCGTCGTGGTTGTTGTCATATTGGGCGGCATTGTTCATCCATCCTTTTGTTTTCAAGGTATCTACTACCTCCGTGAGCAAACCGGAAATGTTGATGTCATGGTTGCTGCCGCTCTCCTTGCCGTATTGGCTCATTTCCTTCGAAAGCGTGATTTTCCCCAATACATCGAACTGAGGGTCAAACTGTCCCTGGCTCTGGATGTTCCAGTATTTGCGAATCGAACCGGTATGGTAGTCATTTTCTTTGTAGGTATATGCCACGCGGTCGAAGTCCAAGTCGTTCAACATGCTGTTGGCGTACTCAACCGTGCCGAAATCATCAGTCAACTTCACGTCGGTAAACTCCACCAGCACCAGGGGTAAGCGTACTTCTCCAATGGGAGTGACACCCCCAATCGTATAGGCACTGGCCGAGCGTTTGGTTGCGCTGCGACGT
The DNA here is from genome assembly GCA_902776605.1 of uncultured Bacteroidales bacterium. Lineage (GTDB taxonomy): Bacteria > Bacteroidota > Bacteroidia > Bacteroidales > UBA3663 > Liminaster. Next base: position 20,138 of record CACYQQ010000031.1, read on the forward strand.
GCTTCTGTCCAACGGGTATCTGTCTCCTTGATTTCTGCCTCCGTCATTTCTCGCCAATAGTGGGTGCCGGCATCTTGGGTCAACAATCGACCGGTTTGAGCATCTTTCCAGAAACTCATGTATTCGTCGCCCATCGGGATGGCCTGAAGGGTGGCTCCGTCGGGTTGTTTCAATGTCACGATGCGACGCAGGGCAGGAGCTGCCTGTGCGGACGTGAAGAATAAATCCTGTGTGTCGGTCAACAGCATGGAGAGGGCTGCTGCTGTGAGGAGTAGAAATCTGTTCATAGTTTATCGGGGTTATTCGTTTTTCATTTTCATATTCCCATCATGTCGCGATAGATGTCAAGCACGATGCCAATCTGCTCTTTGTTGGCCGAGTGGTTCAAGGCAGGTTGGCCGACGGCGCTCATCAACGTGAAGTTGATTTCGTCGCCTTCGTTTTTCTTGTCGTGACTCATCAGCTCAACGAAGTTGTCGTAGTCGCCGCAATTGAAGTTGAGCGGACCATAATTGTCGCGCACGAAGGTTGAGATGCTATAGAGTGTGTCCGAAGGGAAGCCCACTTGTTGCTGACTCATAATGAGTTCGCACACCAGACCCCAGGCTACGGCATAGCCGTGCAGAACGGTCTTGTTGGTCTGCATGCACCAAGTCTCGAAGGCATGGGCAAAGGTGTGACCCAGGTTGAGGGCCTTGCGCAGACCTTGTTCAAAGGGGTCTTGACGTACTACCTGACGCTTCACGTTGACCGAGTACTCCAACAGCGGCAACAAGGTCTCGTTGTTCCAGTGGCGGATATCGTAGTTCAACAGGTCCGACAGGTGCTGAGGGGTACTCAACAACCCGTGCTTCAACATCTCGGCATAACCCGAGAGCAGGTTCTTCTGGTCGAGTGTCTCGAAGAATTTCGTCGAGATCAATACTGCATCGGCTGGCGCGAAGGCGCCAATCTCGTTCTTCAAGTTCCCCAGGTTGATGCCCGTCTTGCCTCCGACGGCAGCATCGACGGCCCCCAGCAGGGTAGTTGCCACGTTGATGAATTTGATGCCGCGCTTGAAGGTGGCAGCGGCGAATCCGCCCAAGTCGGTCACCATACCGCCGCCGATGTTGATGAGTAGCGAGTGACGGGTGGCTCCGTGGGTCGAAAGTGCATTCCAGACCTCAGTCAAGCTTTCTATGTTCTTGGCTTGGTCGGTGGTTTCGATGACAATCTGATGAATGCGTTGACCGGCATGGTTCTGTTCGTACTTGTTCAAGAATGGTGTCAGTACGGGCATACAGAGCCGGATGGTTGTGAGATCAAAAAGGACAAATAGTTTGTCATGCTGGATCTTATCAGTAATTTCTTCAAGCGCCTCACAAATGTCGTTTGTAAACAATACCTGTTGTTCGTTCATTGATTCAATATTATTTGCTCCTCATGCTGATGCTGCGGAGCCTTCATTTATATGCGTTGCAAAGTTTCTATTTATACACGCGGCAAAGATAGTGTTTTTCCTCGAAACCACCAAATGTTTCTGCCAAAATTTCTTTGCACGTTTCTTCTCTCCGATAGAAGAGAGTCTCTTCCTTTCTTTTTGCTTGACATTTGACACCTTCAAAAGTGATTTGAATTCTTTGATTTGCACTCTCAGTCATTATTTTCAAGTCTCCGATACACTTTTGGGAGGAAATGATTGGTTCGTTGTAAAAAAGTATGTATCTTTGCGCCTGTCATTTATGGGCGGTTCTTCTTATAAGTGGATACCCCTTTTTCGCACAGGATGTGCCATTGTCTTTTGTTTATTTGGGGATTGTCAAATGGTGACTGTTTATTCAAAATATGGGCTTTCATTTTAATCGGAATAGTATATTCGTTTTCAGCCTTGCTGTAATCTATAGCCTCTTTTCCTGGTGGTGGTTGAATCTAGATGAAGAGGTTTGTTGGGGGAGTGATATGTCGCTCTTCATGAGTTGTTTTACCTCTTATGACCATTTTATCTTTTCTGGTATCATGGTCTATCTGTTTGGTATAGTCGGTATTATCGGGTATGGGGTATTGAAGAATACGGTGTTGAAAAATCTGTTTTCACAAGAGGAGGGGGAAGTTGTTCCGCCTTTTCTTCATTGGATGATACTTTTCCCCTTGTTCATATTGATAGGAATCATCCTTTACAAAGCACAAGTTTTATCAGACCGTGCCGATTGGATATATTTGATTGTCGCCAGCATGGTGTCGGTGTTAATGGTAGAATGGGAAAATAAACGTTTGAAAAACAAGTATATATTGTGGGGTGTTGTTGTCACTCTTTACGTTTTGTCTTTAATCTTTGTTTTCTAGCCGACCGCACAATTCCGTCCATAAGGTGGTAATCTGGTATGGAAGAAAGACAATTTTTGTGAAGTCAAGCCACTATAAATCTGCCAGTTTTTAGCACGCAGGGCGTAACGTTGGTGATTTTGGTCAAGAAAGAAGAATAATTATGCACCAAAAGTGCCAATGAATTGTTTTTTGTTGTATCTTTGCGCACGAATATTTCATATTTTTGTTTCGCAGAGACTTATGTCTATCACTTTTGTCGATATCATTGACTATTTAGGAACCTTCGCATTTGCCATTTCGGGCGTGCGGTTGGCTTCGGCCAAGCAATTTGACTGGTTCGGTGCCTTCATCGTAGGACTGGCTACTGCCGTGGGTGGTGGCACGGTGCGCGACTTGATGTTGCAACGCAGTCCTTTCTGGATGACGCAGTGGATCTACTTGGCTATCACGGCTTTCGCCTTGATACTCTTTGTCCTTTTGCGCACGCACATCAACCGCATTGCCAATACCATTTTTCTGTTCGATACCATTGGATTGGGATTGTTCACCGTCGTAGGCATACAACGCACTTTGGATGCCGATTTCCCGCTGTGGACGGCCTGTGCCATGGGTATGTTGACTGGTGCGGCAGGAGGTGTCCTGCGCGATATCTTGATAAACGAAGTCCCTCTTATTTTCCGTCGAGACATCTATGCCCTGGCTTGTTTCGCAGGTGGCGTTTTCTATGCTTGGGGCTATTCACAAGGTCTTCCGATAGAGGCTTGTGCCATTGGTTGTGCCATGGTAGTCATCATCATCCGCCTCTTGGCTGTCCTGTTCCATTGGCAGTTGCCGATATTGCATGAAAGTTGATTGTTTAAGGAGTTAATGGGAGTTAACAGGAGATAATAGGCTGTGCCTATGGAGTTAACGGACGAATGTTGCTAGCCCTCAAGTTTTTTTGAGGGAGAGAATAATAAAGGAGTTAATGGACGTATATCCGTTAACTCCTTTCTGTTGCTTCTTGCTTTGCCAATTCTTAGTATCGTCCGTTAACTCCCAGAGCGAAGCGATAACTTCCGTTAACTCCCATTAACTCCCTACTAAAATTGCTTTACCCCCAACAGCATCTTCCCGATTTCTCCATCCAGGCGTGGTGTTGTTGGTAGGCCGATTCGTCTTTGCAGACCCACAACAGTGCGTGGGGACGGACGTCAAAGTGTGGGGGAGGAGCCTCGCCGTCGGTCAGAATCATGAGACCGTCGTACGGGGGCTTGATATTCAGGTAATAGTCAATGACGGGCTGGAAGTTCGTGCCGCCACGGCCATGTACAACGAACTGAGGCAGAGCGCGTTGCAACGGTTCGATGCTTTGGATTTCGGCATCAAACTGGAGGATGTCGATGCTGATTTCTCTTTGCTGGAAGAGGCGGTTGACGATGCCGAAGAAGCGTTTCAAGTCCTCCTCGTCGATGCTGCCCGAGCAGTCGATGGCAATGAGTACGCGAGCAGCAATCTGTCGGAGGCTACCCATCTGCAAGAACCCCGTCCGACGGTTCGGCCGCATCCTGGAAAGTCGGCGATTGGAAGACAATAAGTTACTCTTGAACCCCTGAAAAACCATGCTGCAATTCAGCCGTGCCTGCGTGGAAGCCTGTATGCGTTCGACAATGTCGCCCGACAAACTTCCCCAGTCCGTCGTCCGCTCAATCAGTTCATTGATTTGCGTCTGTCGCAACGCATCGTCGTGCCATAAAGCACTCTGTTCCTGCCGTTTGTGCCTTTCGTTTTGTTTTTCGTCTTCGTTTTCGTTCTTTTCGTTATCGTTTTGGTTTTTGTTCTTTTCGTTATCGTTTTCGTACGAAGTTTCGTTTTCGTTCTTTTCATTTTGCAACGCCTTGCAATACCACTCATAGCATTGTCCCATCGGGAGGTGGTATGCTCCAGGACCTTTCAGAGCGCCCGCCTCTTTCAACAGACAATAACCATCCGCGATGGTGCAGTCCGACCCCATCGAAATGACCTCACCGCTGCAACCTTCCGGTCGCCGTTCGTAGGGGTGTTTCAGGAAGAGGCGAATCATCTCGATGCGAAGCAGCAGTTCCACCTCCTTGAGGTTCTTCTTGCTCAGCATCAATGGGTTATATTCAATGCGACCCTCGCCCGTACGGACCTCACAATCCATCCTCACGTTCTCCTGAAGCTGTTGCAGACAGAACAACGAATAGAAAGCCGGTTCCTGTAGAAACCAGCCTTCTGCAATGTTCTGTATCATTTCTTTAGGGTTCATTCGGTAATCGCAATTAATGGAAGTGACAAAGAAGTGACAAGGGAGTGAACGGGAAGTGACAAGGACGTTTGTTGGAGTGGACGATAACGCTGTGACTAATAAAGGGAACTATATGAACCAAATAGTTTTGCGCTACTATCTTTTATAACAAAACATTAGCTGATTCAATTGTCCTTGTCACTCCTTTGTCACTTCTCTTTCACTTCCCTTCAATTCTTTTAAATGTCCGCTATAAACTTCATCAATCTTGATGCCACTTCGGGGCACTTTTCGGCAATGAAGAGCACCGCCTTGGGAAAACTGCCACTCTCGAAGAGGTTGGCGACGAAGGCGATGGCCTCTTTGGCCTCCATTGTTTCGAGCAACTGATAGTATTTCAAGAGGTTAGCGGCATATTCGGCAGGGGCATCCTCGCCCGCTACTTCGAGGTGGCGGAAGATGGATTCGCTCACCATCGCCAACTGGTGGAGCAGGTATTTGCGTAGTTGTGCCTCGTGAGCGTCAAAGTCCTGCAATACCTGCGCACCAGTCAGTAAAGCGTTGTTGGACAGACTGTTGATGAAGTGCGAGGCGGCCTGTGCACCCACGATGCCTGCCACCCAGTCGGTATCGTCGGCCGACAGTTCTGGGAAGGGCCGAATGGCATCCGACAGTCGCTTCCAGGAACGGCGGTCGGGCATTCTTTCCAGTCCGGTGTCGATGCCTGCTTTTGCCCCCTCTACGCCATCGAGCCATTGACTCTGTAGGGTGATGAAACGGAGGACGCGGGCATCCACTTTCTCCTTTTCGGCCCACTGGAGCCACTCCTGCACGGTGGGGCAGAAGTTGTAGATATTGAAGCGCGACACCAGTGCCGGGTCCATGTGCGTGAGTTGATATTCGTCGCCTTCGTTCACGGCCGAGATGACTCGGCTGCCAGGAGGCAGGGAGCGACCTGCCAAGGTGCGGTTCAACACCAGATCCATCACCGTCTGAAGCAGTTCGGGACGGGCGCGGTTCAGTTCATCCAGAAAGAGGACGATGGGTTGACCCTCCTCGGGCCACCAGTAGGGTGGCACAAATTCCGACCTTTCGCCTATCTTGGGCAGGCCAATCAAGTCACCGGGGTCGGCCATCTGACCCAAAAACAGAGGGACTACTTTGAGTCCCTGCTGTCGGTAGAACTGTGTCAGTATCTCCGACTTTCCGATGCCGTGTTTGCCCACCAGCAGAATGTTCTGTGACGGGGGCGTAACCTCCAGTATCCGGTAGAGCCGTTGTGTATTGATGTTTATTCCCATGTCTGTGTACCTATGAAAATAGGGAGATCCTTACCCTCCTCCACCAGGAGGTAGAGGAAGGGGCGGTTGACGTTCATCTCGTAGATTTTCTCGGGTCGGGGCAGGGCGGTCGTCACCATCGAGATGGTTGTGACAGCGGCAGCCTCGGTGCCTTGTTCGTCCACGCGGATAACGGTCTTCTGGTTGATGCTACCCACGCAGAGCGACGTCTTGCTTATCTTCGAGAAGTTTGCCTTGCTCGTGAAGAGGCGTTTGGCACCCAAGGCCTGGACCGATTCGTTCAGATTGGTGCTGTAGTCGCTCTGCCATTTGGGCAATTGCAGATGCACTTTTTCCGAACGGAAGTTTAACCCCTTCCAGGTCTTGCGGTTCAGGGTGTTCAACAGTTTGGGCAAAGATGTTCCCTCTTTGGGCAACACGACGTACATGGCAAACGAGGCCGTCTCGTCGCCCTTGTAGGGCAGGCAAACCACCTGGCAATCATCGTTTTCGGCATACTCAAAGTGCGCGGTCTGGTCCATCATCTGCACCTGCTTTGTCGTTCCGTCCGATAGGTAGAAATCCTTGCTGCTGGTGCGCCTCGCCTTGAACGGAGAGCGCCAGTCGGCCTTGAAGTGAAGCGCGTTGACCAATATCATCGACTGGGAGTTGTCCAGACGGTCAATGGCCGACGGAATCAGTCCCTTAGTCTTCTGCTGGCACCATTGGTTGATGACGTTCTTCCCTTGGATATTGAATGCAAGGGCTTGAATCTCAGCGTCATACTTCCTCACGGTCGTCTGCTTGAAGCCCTCCTTCACCTGGGTGGCAAACTGCTGGTTGATCCAGATGCTGTTGGCCAACGACAAGGCGGAACTGGCATTCAGCGAGGTATAGACCCCTTCCGTGTCAGTCGGCAGGAGTTTGTTCAACTCCCTGTGTGTCTTGCCCTTAGCCCCTTCGTCCACCAGTGCCAATGCCAGTTGGAGGCTCAGGGGCGACAGACAGGTGTTGTGCACCGTCGTATCCTGTCGGGTTTGCGACTGGAGCAGGGTGAAGGCCATGTCCCACGCATCGCTCTTGCCCTTGGCAATCAGCGCGTTGCAGGTCCATGCTCCGAGCAGGATTAGTAGCGATAATCGTTTCATTCTTTGATTTGGCTGGCTTCAGCGGCGGCACGTTCGGCTTCGCGCTTGGTGGTTGCTGCTTTATAGTCGGCGCGGTCGGAGTCCGAGGCGGCCTTGTCGGCAGCCTTCTGTGCCTTGCGGGCCGACTTCTGCGCCTTGAGGGCATCCTTCACAATCTTCAGGTTCATCTTTGCCTCGTTGATCTCGGCAGTCTTTTCGGCTATCTGGGTGAGGATGTCAGAATTGCCGGGCGCTAACTTCTTCTGTTTTTTCAGGATGGACATCTCCGACTTGAGCAGGTCTATCTTGTTGTCGTACATCTCCTTGGCCTGCTCCAACGTCATGTAGTTCTCCAGAATGGTGTTGGCACGTTCCACAGCCATCGTGGCTTTGGTGGCAGCCTTGTCGGCACTGGCAGCCGTCTTGGTGGCTTTCTTCGATGCCGCCTTGGCGTTCTGCTCACTGCGCTGACGGGCTTTCTCGGCCTTGACGGCTTTGTCCACCACTTTCTTCTTCGCCTTGAGCATCTCCAGCTCTACCTGCTTCTCCTGTAGGGTGCGGGTGTAGTCGGCATTGAGGGGTTCCAACTTCTTTTGCTTCTTCAGCGTACTTATTTCCGATTTGACGATGTCAATCTTCTGTCCATATACTCGTGAGGCCTCCGCGTTGCTCATTTGGTCTTGAGCCAGAGCGCTGAAGGTGGGACACAACAAGAGGGTAGCAAGCAAAAGTTTAGCAGTTGTTTTCATTGTTTCGGTTAACAGATATTTAAGTTGTTGTTATATTCGGAAGTGAAATTCGGGAGTTAATTGGAGTTATCTGGAGTTAACAGCCTGTGGCTGTGGAGTTAACGGACGATAGCTCTGGAGGCGAACGGACTCAAATGTCGCTAATAGGCTTTTTGAGCCGCTAAAAGTGCTTCGCACGCTAATGGCCTTCGGCACTAACAGAGCTAAGAGGCTATCAATTATCAATTGTCAATTATCAATTGCCTTGCGGCTTTGGCACTAAGAGACAATTATTTCCCCCGCAAAGTTAAAGACTTTTTTCCGACTGACCAAATATCTGCCCCCGAAAACGTCTCTCGCCCGCTCAAATGACCCTTTCTCGTTCTCTATTCGCCCCGTCAGGTGTCATTCTTCGTCCCCTGTTTTGTTTCTATCGTGTTCTGTTCAAAGAATAAACTCCATCAATTAAACTTAATTTGAACTCAATTTTCAGTAGATTGAATCTCCTGTTGTTCGGTGCTTACCCATCAATAGAACTTAATTCAAACTTAATTCTCTGTTGTCGCGAGAGCGATGCAACTCCATCTTGAAACTCCATTGAACTTAATTATTTTTGGCGACGTGGGAACGCGCTGAAAGCGCAATACCGATTAG
>CACYQQ010000032.1 GCA_902776605.1 uncultured Bacteroidales bacterium
GAATTTGAGGCCGGCCGTGACGTCATCCGCCAGGGTGCAGACATTCACACGTACCAATCGACGCTGTTGGAGATGGTGATGAACGAGAGTTGCCCCGTGGTCAATGGCTTCAACCATTCCTTTATCCGTCAACGCTTTATCGAGATGAAGAGTTCGACGGCAGGCACGCTGGGTCGGGTAGGTAAGGTCGCCCTCTTGGGTTGGGTGGTCGTTCTGTTTGGTTCCTTCACGCTGCGCCCTGCATCGAGAATCACCGAGATGGAGTGGAAGATGCCCGTCTATCCCGATCCACTGCCTTTTGTGATTGACGGCACGATGCATGAAGACAGCACCGAGACCTGCTTCTACCTCTATATGGCCGACTCCCTCTTCCACATCGAAGAGGACAAGCCTGATGCCGTCATCCCCGTGGTGGATGGTAAAATATACTACGAGACATCGCTCTCCCAAGTAACGGCTGGTCGTCTGCGCGGCATGGGTCCAGACGGCAAACCGACGGGTTGCTGCTTTGAGCTGTTTTTCATTCCAGGAGAAAGAGCGGATGGCACCGTTGGCAGTAGCTTCCATAACAATTATTGGAAAAAAACGTCTTCCAAAGCCATACGCAGAGCTGTGACCGCCTTCCGTCACAACCATCCAGATTTGGTTTCTCAGCACCTTCCCCAATGGAAAGGAAAAGTCTGGGAGAAAGTAGATTACGTTGACTACTTCGTGGGAAAAATAGAATCCGTTTGCTTTGCTCCCGACAGAACCATCATCAGAAGGACCGGTCGTAGGCAATTCGATTCTAAAAGTGCTTCCGAATACTTCCTGGAAGACCCTCAAGGCAATCGATATAAAGCCATTGGAGTATATCCAGAGAATAAAAACCACCTTATAGAGGACAAGATTTTTGGCTACTACGAATATTATGAACCGATGCCCCAAGGTGTCCAAAACTTCAAAATAGGATGTACAGGAACCTATGACAATAAGGATACTCTCGTATATATGACCGACAATGTGCGTGAAGCGAGGAAGAATGACAAGAAACAAAAGGCCAACTTCGAACTCACTATCAAGGCTTCTGCTGGCATACCGGATTGCGCCTATATTATTGATTATAAAGGCAATAAATACGCCTCTTTGATAGGTGAAGGCACCCTTGTGGCCGAACTTCCTATAGACGAGGATCGCAGTTGCACATTCACCACCCACCTGGACAGTATCGTCATGGCAGAGGTGACTGCTATCTTCCCCGACGGCACGGTCTGCGAGTCGGACGACGTATTACCTCTGGTACCAGGTGAGAAAGTCGAACTCAATGTATATCACGCCTATTGGCAAGTCAATGGTGGCAAGAGCAGTTTCTACAAGGACTGGACAAACGCCAAGGACGTTTGTGAGAATATACAGAAAAGGGGTAGGGTGCCAGTCATGACAAAAGATTCTTCGAAATTGGACTACCTCACACAGCACCTGGACCAACTGGGTTGTCTATATTACTATAAACAACATGCATCCGACGCCTTAGATGACGTGGAGGAATTGCCTGCTTCCATCTTGCAGACTCAATTCGGTCGCGAATGGACAAAGGATGCCCCGAACAGAGCAAAAAGAAACGCAAGGAGATTAGCCGAAAGCAAAAAACCTCTTTGGGTATTCATTCACCCCGAGGAGCATTATACGAGATATGTAACTGAATTAAGTAAATTTGAACAAGAGTGCATAGCCAAAGGAGCTTATAAACTTGAAAAAGAGTACCGTGGCGATGACCCACGCAATCCACACCTCCGAGGCTATTATGGCAAAAATGCCAGAAACGGCGTCAAGGAGTATAAGTTGGTCAATAAAGAACTGATGAAATCCATCGAAAAAGAATACTATAAACGATAATTACTCTTGCTATCACTGAACATGAGGACGTGTCAATCGCCATTTGACACGTCCTCTCTTTTTGTATTGCAACTTGAACAGTATATTTCCCGTTCCGATGACAATTTTCATGATAACGTTCAATTCTCCTCCCCACTTTCTTGGAAATCAATCCTATTATTCGTATATTCGCACCCGAAAACAAAGAAATATGAAGTATATATCCATATCATTGCCATTGACAATAGGCCAGAAAATCTTTTTCGGATTAGTATTGGTATTGGCAATCATTATATTGATTATCAATGCAACCATGCAACCAAAAGCAACACCTACAAGCAACTTTTATGAAGACGAAGATTGGGATATCATTACCAATTATGCAGAGCAACAATATGGCGACATTTGTGGAGAATTGAGCATCACAGATGAATTTAAGCTCGTGCTCATTTCGCCTACAGAGGAACTTCCATTCTATAAAATCGTGACGCTCGGTGCCGGTGCTTACAATATGGAAGTACCTTTTGAATTTGAAGATGCGATTAACAACAGAGCCGAATATGTCATCTACCTTCCCCAAGATTGGAATATAGATTCAAGACAAATAGAAGACGTTTGGCCCTTAGAGACATTGTCCATAATTGCATTATACCCGTCCGAACTTAAAGACGTGCTTGCCATTGGTCATACCATTGTATTGAATGAAGATGAAAGTCTCATCGAGGGCAGCAAGTCTTTCAACTCTTGCCTCTTACTCGAGTCAAAGGATAAGGAGGGTAAAAACATCATGCCAGTCCCATTGAAAACACCCGGCCGAGAGGTCGCTTTTATTCAACTCTATCCCTTATATCCCGAAGAACTAAACTTCTTGCTACAAGGAAATCCATACACAAAGTTGTTGGACAAGATAGGTGATCAGCTGGACTATGTCGTCAATGAAGATCGTCCGAACTATTGCAAATAACAGATAATCACACCCATAATAAATCGCCCAGGTAGATGCATGACACATCTATCTGGGCGAAATAATTCAGTTCATCCTTATTCCTGCATCGCTTCAATCAGTCGAGGCAACTCCTGCTGCTCAAACTGCTCGGTGTAAAAAACTTGGCCGCGGAGCGATTCGAGTTCCTCGATAGTGAAGTAACGACCCTCATCCACCTCATCGTGATCGGGTTGGGGTGTGACTTCGGAAGTGAGGGCAAAGGCGGTGACCAATTCCCGTTCGCGGCTGGATTGCCAGACGTACTGGAAGAGGAAGCGGCACTCCTGGGGGTCGATGTGCAAACCCAACTCCTCGCGCGCCTCGCGCACCACGGCATCGGCCAACGACTCACCGAAATCGACATGGCCACCCACCGAAGTGTCCCATTTGCCAGGAGCAATATCCTTGCGCATGGAACGCTTCTGGAGGTAGATACGACCCTCCGCATCAATGACATGGAGGTGCACCACCGGATGCAACGCCATCGAGCCGCCATGACAATAAGCCCGGGTAGCTCGGCCCACCACATTACCTTCCTCATCAATAAGGGGGAACAACTCCTGTTGCTCCCCCTCGTTATAGTGTAATTGAATCATTACCAATTAGTCAGCCAACTTAGCCTTGATGAACTCGCGGTTCAAGCGGGCGATGTTAGAAATCTTGACAGACTTAGGACACTCCATCTCGCAAGCGCGGGTGTTGGTACAGTTACCGAAGCCGAGTTCGTCCATCTTGGCCACCATGGCCTTGGCACGACGGGCAGCCTCGACACGACCCTGTGGCAGGAGAGCGAACTGGCTCACCTTAGCCGAGACGAAGAGCATGGCCGAACCGTTCTTGCAGGCAGCAACGCAAGCGCCGCAACCGATACAAGAGGCCGAGTCCATAGCCTCGTCGGCATCCACCTTACTGATCAAGATAGCGTTGGCATCCTGAGCAGCGCCGCAGTTGATAGAGGTGTAACCACCAGCCTGCTGAATCTTGTCGAAGGCCGAGCGGTCAACCATCAAGTCACGGATCACAGGGAAGCCGGCAGAACGCCAAGGCTCCACGGTGATGGTGCACTCGTTGGTGAACTTACGCATGTGCAACTGGCAGGTTGTGATAGCGTTGTCGATACCATGAGGACGACCGTTGATGTAGAGTGAGCAAGTACCGCAGATACCCTCGCGGCAGTCATGATCGAATACGATAGGTTCCTCGTGCTTGTTGATGAGCTGCTCGTTGAGCGTATCCATCATCTCGAAGAATGACATCTCGGTGCTGACGTGCTCAACGCGATAAGTCTTGAATTCGCCCTTCTCTTTTGGGCCGCGCTGACGCCAAACCTTCAGGTTAACGTTCAGAAAACTTTCTTTTCCCATTTTATATATATTGTTTAAAGGGTGAATTAATTCTTATAGTTACGAGTCTGTACCTTGATCTCCTGGTAGTTGAGCATCTCTTTCCAGAGTTCAGGCTCCTTGCCTTCGCCCATGTACTTCCAGCAGCCGACATACATGAAGTGCTCATCATCGCGCTTAGCCTCGCCCTCTTCGGTCTGATGCTCCTCGCGGAAGTGACCACCACATGACTCCTCACGATGCAAAGCGTCGCGTGCCATGAGTTCGCCAATCTCGATGAAGTCGAGCAGACGGATAGCCTTGTCGAGCTCCACGTTGAGGCTGTTGGCCTGACCAGGCACGTAAACCTCCTTCCAGAAGGTCTCGCGCAGGGCAGCGAGGAGCTTCAAGCCCTCTTCGAGGCCAGCCTTGGTACGACCCATGCCGACGTGCTCCCACATGATGTGACCGAGCTCCTTGTGCAACGAATCGACGGTGCGTGAACCCTGTACGGCCATAATCTTGGCAATCTTAGCCTCTACGCCCTTCTGAGCCTCATCGAACTCAGGCAGGTCGGTCGAGAAGCGTGGCACCTGAATCTGGTCGGCCAGATAGTTCTGGATGGTGTAAGGCAATACGAAGTAACCATCGGCCAGACCCTGCATCAATGCCGAAGCACCGAGACGGTTGGCACCGTGGTCCGAGAAGTTTGCCTCGCCGGCACAGAACAGACCCTTGACCGAAGTCTGCAACTCGTAGTCAACCCAGATACCGCCCATGGTGTAGTGGATAGCTGGATAGATCATCATTGGAGTCTCGTATGGATTGTCGTCGGTGATCTTCTGGTACATCTGGAAGAGGTTGCCGTACTTGTCGGCAACGGCAGCCTTGCCGAGGCGCTTGATAGCGTCGTCGAAGTCCAAGAAGACAGCCAAACCGGTGCTGTTGACGCCATAACCCTTGTCGCAACGCTCCTTGGCAGCACGTGAAGCAACGTCACGTGGCACGAGGTTACCGAAGGCCGGATAGCGGCGCTCCAAGTAGTAGTCACGATCCTCCTCTGGAATCTGGTGACCCTTGATCTCGCCACGCTGCAGGCGCTTGGCATCCTCCAACTTCTTTGGAACCCAGATACGACCGTCGTTACGCAGAGACTCGGACATCAAGGTCAACTTCGACTGGATGTCGCCGTGCACTGGAATACAGGTTGGGTGAATCTGTGCATAGCATGGGTTGGCAAACATAGCACCCTTGTGATAGATCTGGATGGCAGCCGAACCGTTGCATGACATAGCGTTGGTCGAGAGGAAGTAAGCATTGCCGTAACCACCGGTAGCGATGATGACGCAGTGTGCTGAGTAACGCTCCAACTCACCGGTGACGAGGTTGCGGACGATGATACCGCGAGCACGCTCTACACCCTTCTCGTCCTTGATGAGGACAACGTCCTGCATCTCGCGACGGGCATACATGGTGACGTTGCCCTTCTGGATCTGACGGTTGAGCGATGAGTAGGCACCGAGCAACAACTGCTGACCGGTCTGACCCTTGGCATAGAAGGTACGCGATACCTGAGCACCACCGAAGGAACGGTTGGCCAAAGTGCCGCCGTACTCACGGGCGAAAGGTACACCCTGTGCTACGCACTGGTCGATGATATTGTTCGATACCTCAGCCAGACGATAGACGTTGGCCTCACGGGCACGGTAGTCACCGCCCTTGATGGTATCGTAGAAGAGACGATATACAGAGTCGCCGTCGTTCTGGTAGTTCTTGGCAGCATTGATACCACCCTGAGCAGCGATAGAGTGTGCACGACGAGGAGAATCCTGGATGCAGAAGCACTTTACCTTGAAGCCCAGTTCGCCCAATGTGGCAGCAGCAGCGCCACCGGCCAGGCCTGAACCTACGACGATGATGTCGAGTTTACGTTTGTTGGCTGGATTGACCAATTTCTGGTGAGCCTTATAGTTCGTCCATTTGTCAGCAAGCTTTCCCTCTGGAATGCGGCTGAGTTCAGGAGCAAGAATATTTTCAGTAGCCATATCTTTCAGTTTTGAAAATTGATGTTATAGAAATAGGATAACATTACATGCCCTGTACCAGAGCGGCAACAACAACGGCAGCAAAGCCCAGGACGATGATGGTAGCCCATACATAGCTGATGCAAATCCAGCGGTCAAGCCACTGCTTGCCATTCAAGCCGAGGGTCTGCATCGAAGACCAGATACCGTGTGTGAGGTGATACCAGATAGCAGCAAACCAAACAACATAGATGGCAATGTTGAGAGGCTGAGAGAACTGGAAGGTAATCCAGTCGAAACCTGCTGTTGGAGCGTACTGACCTTCAACACCAGCCAACTCTGCATACATCATGTTGGCCCAGAAGTGTGCCAAGTGTGCGAACAAGCCGCAGAGGATGATGATACCGAGGACGAGCATGTTCTTGGCAGCCCAGTGTACTGGCTGCTTGCCCGATACGGCATAACGCTGGTTGCCACGAGCCTTGCGGTTCTGGACAGTGAGCCAGAAAGCATAGCAGAGGTGGAAGACTACCAAAACACCGAGACCGGCAGTACCGAGAAGGGCATACCAGTTGGTGCCAAGAAATTCACAGACCTTGTCATAGTAGTGTGTACCATCAGCAGCGGGGAACGCTACGTCATAGACATAGACAAGGTTCATCAGCATGTGGAAGGTCAGGAAGAGCACAAGGCTGGCGCCAGTCACGCTCATCACAACCTTACGGCCGATAGAGGAGGATGCTAACCACATAGTAGAAATTGAATTAAATTATAGAATAGTTAATAAAAGAATTTTTTCGGTTCCTGTGCAGACTCGGTTTTTCATATTTCCGCACGTGAATGCTGCAAATATACTAAATATTTATTAAACTCTGTACGTATTGCCCGAAATACTTTGCTCCGTCCTGCAAAAAACTCCCTCTTTGTCTTTTAAATATTGCAATATCCAACGGTGTGCAGCCCGCAGCAAAATTCTCTTTCTGCCACCAAGAGGCCCTCAGCAACTTCCTATTTCGCGCCGATTTTCCAAGTCGAATCCGATCTATCCACCCATGTCGGGACAAAACCTGCCCCTCCCCTCGCCCTTACGCACTGTCGGACTCGGTTCCAACCACCTTCCGTCTCCCTCCCTCCTTGCCCCCTTCTTCGGAAAGAACGAAAAAGAACCAAAAAAGAAAGGAAAAAGAACGGAAAAAGAAAGCAACTACGGGAGGACGACGGTCGATGGACCATCGACCGTTGTCAATTGATAATTGAGAGGAGTTAATGGGAGTTAAAAGGAGTTAACGGGCTATGCCCGTGGAGTTAACAGACGAATGAAATCGAAAAACCGCCCCGTCTTTAGCGCCGAAGGCCACAAATCAATGAAAAATTAAAAGTGAAAAGTGAAAAAGCTCAGAATACTCCGAATTATCAGATTATTCTGAGTATTCTGATTACTCCGAGTATTCTGAGTATTCCGATGACTCCGACTACTCAATGGCTCTTTAGCGCCGAAGGCCATTAGCGTGAACGAAATGAACTTTTAGCGGCGCGAATGCGCCTTTTAGCTTTTCTGGCGCAACCGAGCCTTTTAGCTTTCCTGGCTCCGCCTTATAGGTTCTGTATTGGTTTATCGAACACCTTGTCTTTCTTGCTGGCGGTGGAGGGAGCCGAGGTGACCTGACCGCCGATGTGGCAGTTCTGGAGGACGACGGGTTCGGTGTTCATGGACGAGAAACCAATCTTGCACTCCTTGACCACGACGTTGCGGAACGAGATGTTGCTGAGCGGCTTAGCCTCGGTGCCCTGGAGCACGATGGCGGCATTGTTCACCTTGTTGCAACGGATGTCCTCGACGTGGATGTCGTGCACGTCAGAGAAGTGGTTGTCGTCCATTCCCTCGCCGGCATACATGGAGGTGATATAGAAGAGGTCTTCCACCTCGTTGAACTCACAGTTGCGGAAGTAGATGTCGTGCACGAAACCGCCTCGGTTGGGGTTGGTCTTGATGAAAAGGGCACGTTTCAGGTAGCCGCTGTAGGTGCAATCCTCGACAAAGACGTTGCGCACGCCGGCACTCATCTCGCTGCCGATGACCACGCCGTGCAGACCCTTGAAGTGACAACGGCGCACGATGATGTTCTCCGATGGCGACGGGGCATAGAGTGACAGCAGTCGGGGGTCGCTGAATGCCTGTCCCTGACCGCCCCAACCGTCATTGTCGCGACCGGCCTTGATGGCGACGTTGTCATCGCCGTTGTCGAACAGGATATCCTCTATCAGGAGGTTGCTGGTCATCTCGGGGTCGATGCCATCGTTGTTGACCAACTTCGCGTCGTAGCGCAGGGCACGGCAGATGACATTCTCGCACTTGAGCAGATGGAGGCACCAGAAGGGGCTGTTGGTCATAAAGAAGTCACTGAGGGTCACCCGTTTGCAGCCAAAGAGTTGCAACAGGTGAGGGCGCAGGAGGTGGTCCTTGCCGAAGTTACGTTCGGGGACGGGCGTCTCCTGGTGGTCGTACTGACGGATGAGTTGCTGGTCGGGTTTCTGGTCCTTGCGCCACTGGGCAAAGGTGTCGGCTGCATCGCCGTCGATGGTGCCCTTGCCTATAATGGCAACGTTCTCCAGGCAGAAACCGTAGATGAAGGGACTGAAATTCTGGCAGAAAGTGCCCTCCCACGAGGTCCGGACCGTAGGGAGATAGTAGTCGGGCTTGGAGTCGAACTTGAGGACAGCGCCCTCCTGCAACTCCAGGCAGAGGTTGCTCACCAGATGAATGGGGCCGCACAGACGGTAGGTGCCTGCCGGAACGACGAGGTGCATGCCGGTCTTGCTCTTGGCGGCTGCCTTCATGGCCTTGTCGAAAGCGGGTTTGCAGTCCTTCTTGCCGTCGCCCTTGGCGCCGAAAGTGAGGAGACTGCGAGTGGGTTGATTGTCGGCAAACTGTGCTCCTGTAATCTGTGCCAAGATGGCATCGTGCATGGCCTGCTGCTCGGGGGTGTAGGCATAGAGGGAGGTGGCCAACAGGAAGGTGAGTAAAAGAAATAGCTGCTTCATAAGTGAGAGGAATAAATAATTAATATATGGAGTTAATGGGAGTTAAAAGGAGTTAACGGGCTGTGCCCGTGGAGTTAACAGACATTAGCTTCGGTGGCTAAAAGGTGCATTCGCGCCGCTAAAAGTGCTTCGCACGCTAATAGCCTTCGGCGCTAAAGAGCGAAGAGCAAGGAGGCTATCAATTATCAATTGTCCATTGAATCGCGTTCCCTATTCGGGGACAAAAATAGGTTTTATCTTTCAATCATGCAACTTTATGGAGATATAATTGCTTTTTTGCACGAAAAAAAGGGACAATTGACCTCTGTTGCACCCAATTTAGCAAGAAGGTGTACCCAAAATCGATGAAAGCAGATTCATTGATTTTAGGTATTGTAGCAACGACTGGAAAGCACTACCTTTGCACCGCAAACTTAAATATTGCCTTTCAGGAGTTCATGATTCGTCCCGTCGGAGCACCCTCGCTCAAAGAGGCGGTACGTTGGGGAGCAGAGGTCTTCCATCACTTGGCCAAGTTGCTCAAGAAACGCGGTCTTTCGACAGCCGTCGGCGACGAAGGAGGTTTTGCGCCTGCGCTGGATGGCATTGATTGTGAAAAGCGGAGACCCTACATTTTGTTTTACGACCTTCATGCTTACCATTTTTGCCCCCTTTTGAGCGTCAAAGGGCTTGCAAACGGCAGAAACTGCAACTTTTCGGTACATAAATGATTGATTTCAAACATTTTTCATTATCTTTGCCTCGACAATATCTGACCTCTCAACCCCAAAAACACTAACGACTATGAAAAAGAAAAATTACCTTTCCGGGCTATTGGTGGCTTTGATCCTATTGGGCAACCCGTTGAGCTGTTGGGCACAGACAAACAGTTCAGAGAAAACGGTTTACGACTTCACCGTCGAGAATCAGAAACACCAGCAAGTGTCGCTGAGTGAATACAAAGGCAAGGTACTGCTCATCGTCAACACCGCCAGTCATTGCGGCTTCACGTCGCAATACGACGACCTGCAACAACTCTACTATGCCAACCGCGACAAGGGGTTCGTCGTGCTGGACTTCCCGTGCAACCAGTTCGGACAACAGGCTCCCGAAAGCGACGCGGAGTACAACGGCTTCTGCCGTCAGCATTTCAGCATCGAATTTCCTCAGTTTCACAAGATTGACGTCAACGGAGAGAAGGCCATTCCGCTCTTCCAATGGCTGAAGTCGCGACAAGGTTTCCAGGGTTTCGACCCCACGCACAAACTCAGTTCGGTGCTCGACAACATGTTGCGAAAAGGCGATCCGCACTACGCCAGCAACCCCGACATCAAGTGGAACTTCACCAAGTTCCTCATCGACCGCAAGGGCCGTGTGGTGAAACGCTTTGAACCGACGGCCAACCACGACCTGATTGTCAAGGCCGTCGAGGAGTGCCTGGCGCAGAATCCATAACCGGCATTTGACGGTATCCACAGACTCCCTTCGTTCGGAAAAAGTCCCGAATGGAGGGAGTTATTTTACGGAAAAAGTCCCGATTTTGGGCAGAAAAACTCGGAAAAAGTCCCGATTTCATGGGTCAAATTCATGGAAAAAGTCCCGATTTTGAACAAAAAAACTCGGAAAAAGTCCCGATAATTTGGTTTTTAAGAAATATAAAAGTATCTTTGCAGCATCCAACTAATAGATATATCGCCATGTTATACAGGAAGTTTGCCAACCAGATAGAAAGTTTCTTACGACAGCATCCCAACAAGATACTGCTGGTGAACGGAGCCAGGCAGATTGGCAAATCGTACTTGATAAGGTACGTCGGCAAGAAGTTGTTCAAGAACTACATCGAGATAAACCTGAAATCGGATCAAGAAGGCAAGCAGCTGTTTGCCAAAGTGACAACGACCGAAGATTTCTATCTCCTGCTGGGCGCTATAGCAGGCGACAAGTTGGATACGAAACAGAATACGCTGGTCTTCCTGGACGAGATTCAGAGCTATCCTCACTTGATGACCATGTTGAAATTCCTCAATCAGGAGGAACGATACACCTACATTGCCAGTGGTTCGCAATTAGGTATTGCCTTGGCACAGACGGCATCCGTGCCACTGGGCAGTATTACGGTCGAAGAGATGTATCCACTTGACTTTGAGGAGTTTCTGCTCGCCATGGATTGTTCGCAAGAGACCATCGACTCCGTACGGCAAAAGTTGCTCAACAGGGAAACACTCTCTGAGTCGCTTCACAATTACCTGTTGCAGCAATTCAAACTCTACCTCCTGGTGGGTGGATTGCCGGAAGCGGTCAAGCAGTTCAAAGAATCGAGAAACATCGCCCAAGTCAGAACTATCCAGAAGGACATCTACAACCTCTATCGAATAGATGCCTCGCAATATGACGAGGAGAAGAAACTGGTGATACGCAAGGTATATGACTTGATTCCTTCCAACATGGAGAACAAGAAAAAGCGTATTGTAGTGCGCAACATCGAGGAAACCAAGGGTCATAAGCAATTTTCCGACTATGCTGCCGAGTTTGAATATCTGACCAATTCGGGTATTGCACTTCCAGTACTTGCCATCAGCAATCCGAAGTTTCCTCTTTTGGAGTCCGAGAGCAAAAATCTGCTCAAACTATACCTAAACGACGTCGGCCTGCTGACCTACCTCCTCTACGACCGTAATATTCAGGCCGTGATGGGCGATGAAAATAGTGTCAACCTCGGTGCTGTCTATGAGTCGGTCGTGGCACAGGAACTTCATGCCCACGGGTTTGCGCTCCATTATTATGACAACAAGCAACGGGGCGAAGTGGATTTCCTGACCGATGACTACGACCATCTGTCTGTTCTGCCCATCGAGGTCAAGTCGGGCAAAGATTATAAGACACACAGTGCCTTAGACAACTTCCTCCGCACCCCCGACTACCACATCGACCGAGCTGTCGTGTTGAGCAACAACCAGACCATCTATGAGGAACAGGGTGTCTCTTATCTGCCTATCTACTACACCTTATGCTTGCAGCGGAATACCGCTGCCCCCGATAGTTTGATTATACCCGAAGTCAGTTTGAAAATAGAATAACCTCTTCAATATGAAAATCCTATCTACAAATAACCTTCTGTTAGGTTGTGGCCTATTGCTGACGGCAAGTTGTCAGGCCCCAAAACAGACAGCAGCGGACCCGATGCAAGAGGCCATGGACCGTATCGTGCAGAGTATCCAACCTACGCAGTTTGCCGACTTCGTCATCGAGGTCAACGCTCCCGAGGACGAGGAGGATGCGCTGCTGGTACTCCAAGAGGCTATTGACAGTTGCTCTGCCCGAGGCGGCGGACGGGTCGTTGCCCATGGCGGTTGCTATGACCTGAACGGTACGTTGCACCTCAAGAGCAACGTCAACCTGCACTTGGAAGAGGAGGCTTTGCTGCTCTTCAGTGGTCGGGGCGACGACTTCCTGCCGCCCGTCCGCACCCGTTGGGAGGGCACCGAACTGATGGGACGGTCGGCTATGGTCTATGCCTGCGATGCCGAGAACGTGGCCATCACGGGTCGGGGTACCATTGACGCACAAGCGGGTCTGGAGATGGCGGCATGGGGCATGAAACCAGGTGAAGACGACTTCGAGGAGAATGTCCATGGCACGCACGGCGAGACCATCGAGATGGCCGATGTGAACCGTCTCCGTGCCTGGGGTGGGGAGTCGGAACCTGGGGTAGAACGTCCGCTGTTGGTTTTCGGAGAAGGTACTTTCCTTCGCCCCTGTTGCGTGGAGTTCAACAACTGCCGACGGGTATTGATTGAAGGAATCACGGTGCGCAACTCGCCTTTCTGGTGTCTGCATCCCCTTTATTGTGAGGATGTTGTGGTGCGCGGCGTGACTATCGACAGCCACTATCCCAACAACGATGGGTGCGACCCGGAGTCGTCCAAGAGGGTGCTCATCGAGGATTGTCTCTTCCGAACGGGCGATGATGCCGTTGCCATCAAGTCGGGACGTGACGCTGACGGTCGTCGGGTGGGTCGCCCCTCGGAACAGATTGTCATCCGTCGTTGCGACTTCCAGTCGGAGTGCAACGGTCTCTGCATCGGCAGCGAGATGAGCGGCGGTGTGCAGGAGGTCTATATGGATTCGGTCCAAATTGGGTCGGTCAAGAATGCCTTGCTCTTCAAGTCGAACAAAGACCGCGGCGGCTTTATCCGCGATGTTTGGGTGCGCCACATCGACATCCAGGAAACGGCAGGGGCTGTGCTCCGTTTCGAGAACAATTACTTCGGCTATCGTGGTGGCAACTTCCCGGCGCAATATGCTGATTTCCATATCTCGGACGTCCACGCCGCCCGTTGTGGCAGTTTCGCCATCTACTACGACGGCCTACCCGAGATGCCGATGCGTCGCCTTTCGGTAGATAGTCTCGTGGTCGATAGTGCCGCCCTACCCTATTACCTTTATAATACAGCCGACTGCCACTTCTCGCGCACTTGGGTGAACGGCTCGCTGTTGCCCGACTCGTTGCCACAAAGCGAGACGAGACAGAGTTGCGATGTATGGTAAAAAAAAAGACCCTCTCCCCGACCCTCCCCCGTAATGGGGAGGGAGGAAAATATAGAAATAGAGAGTGCGGAAAGAGGTCGCTAATTCTTTGCAATTCAAATATATTCAATCAATTATTCTCTAATTCCTGAGATTTTAAAAGCCACCCTAAGTTTGAAGGGTCTTGCATTTGAAGTTCAATATGAAACGTATTGGTTTATTGAGCGACACCCACGCTTGGTGGGATGACAGATACCTGAAATATTTCGCTGATTGTGACGAGATATGGCACGCTGGCGATGTCGTGGATGAGACTATCTGCGACCGTCTAGAGGCAACGGGTAAGGTGTGCCGCATCGTGTGGGGCAATGCCGACCCGCACTCCATGCGCTTGCGCTATCCTGAGAATCAGCGCTTTACATCAGAAGGCGTCTCCGTATGGATGCGCCACATCGGCGGTTATCCTGGCAAGTGGCCTCGAGCCCTATACAGCGAACTCCTGAAGCAACCGCCCATGCTCTTTGTCTGCGGTCATAGTCATATCTGCAAAGCCATGTTCGACCACAACCTCCACACCTTGGTGCTCAACCCAGGTGCTGCTGGCACGTATGGACAACAGGCAGTACGCACCTTGATGCGATTCACGTTGGACCAAGGAGAAATCAAGGACTTGGAAGTCATTGAACTATCGTAACGTGTTTTGAACCACCGAAGAAAAAGCGAAATGGCACTTGCTCTGTCATTTTATTATATATAAATTTGCTTATTATTTAGAATTACCTTATCTTTGCGGCAAATGTAAGAAACTCATAATTATGGAAGCTATCAAGTTACGTACAGAGTTACTGAGAGAAATCAGTCCACTGCTTGACAACGAGTTGGCAATGGAAAAAATCCTGACTTTTGTGCGGACACTTCTCCCGCCTAAAAAAGTAGAGATTCCCAAAAAAGATAACTCAGCCACAAGAGTCTCTGTTTCTCCAGAATTGGAGAAATGGAGCGGTTGTGTCTCTTTCTCAGAAGAAGAAATAGAAAAAGATCCAAGACTCAAACATATCTTAAGCAAATGAAAAAGATCTTTCTAGATACAAACATTCTGATAGATTTTGTGTTGGGTCGAGATAATGGAGAAGCCAAACGACTTCTTCAGTTCGGCTGTGACAAAAAAGTATGCCTTGCCGCATCGACTTTGACCTTCGCCAATATGGCTTATATACTGAGGAACAAAGTTGATATATATGAATTGTTCAAGTTCCTTTCCTCGTTTATAGAAGTGCTACCGATAGACGGGAACCATCTAGAATTAGCTCTTGAAAGACGAGTGCGAGATTTTGAAGATATGCTTCAATACCAAAGTGCAAAATCTGGTCAATGCAATGTAATTGTTACCAACAACGAAAGAGACTTTGCAGAGTTTTGCACAGATTTACCTTACATGAATGCACAACATATTCTTGAAGAATTGTGATTGTCAAGGTTTAAGATATTCGACCCTTTTAATTTAGAAACAAATATACGCAATGGATGCAACAATGAGAGAGGCCATTCAAAAGGCCGTTGAGGTAATGAACCAAGGCGGCGTCATCCTCTACCCCACCGACACGGTGTGGGGACTGGGTTGCGATGCCACCAACAGCGAGGCTGTCAAGAAGATATATCAGATCAAGCGCCGTGCCGACAGCAAGGCGATGCTCTGTCTGTGCGATGCCATTGGTCGCGTGGATTACTATTTTGAGAACGTGCCCGAGATTGCTTGGGACCTTTGGGAGGTGGCCGACAAACCCCTTACCCTTATTCTGCCCCGCGCCCGCAACGTAGCGCCCGAACTCGTCGCCGCCGATGGCACTATGGGTATGCGCATCACACACGAGGAAGTAAGTAACGCCCTCTGCGCCCGACTGAAACACCCCGTGGTGAGCACCTCCGCCAACATCAGTGGCGAACCTACCGCCCGCTGCTTTGCCGACATCAGCGAGGAGATCAAGAAGGCGGTCGATTACATCGTTCCCCTCCGCCAAGACGAAAAGGAGAACCCCGCCCCATCGGGCATCATTAAGGTCGACGACGGCGGTGTGATCAAAGTAATTAGGTAAAAACTCAAACTCTACTCTCCTGTCCCCCTTCATAGGGGGACTTTTTTTACCGCTGATAGACAAAAGACAAGGTCGTTCAATAAAAAGTACCCTTCTGCATTAGTAGAGACTGAGGCTTGACCAACTTATCATCCACCGTTGTTCCCATATTCAGGACCGCATGAGGTAACCCCGAGGAACACCTCAGGTACCGCTCAGCTCAGCCAGAAATGGCTTACCTGAGGGGGAGCTGCACGCGAGCTAGGGCGTTGCTCATGCTTGGCTGAATAGTGGATGATAAGAGGGTGAACGGGGGATTTGAATACTGGCAATAGCAAAAACAGAGGAAAAACAGAGGAAACCGTCCCTTTTTCTTGTATATATCAATAAGTTTCCGTATTTTTGCAACTCTAAGTAGTTATTCAAAATTGATTATTTATATCCTTCGAAAAAGGATGAAGAAGAATTGGTTCGACAAGTTAAGCGACTGGCGCGAGAAGCACCTCACGGAACAGCAATTGGTGCTGGTCCTGGCATTGCTCACAGGTTTGGGTGGTGCTGCGGCTGCGTTGATACTCAAGCAGTTGATACACTTTTTTCAGGGATTGCTGACCGACTCTTTCGACGAAGGTGCCAACTACCGCTACCTCCTTTGGCCTGTGGTGGGCATCCTGGTGGCGG
>CACYQQ010000033.1 GCA_902776605.1 uncultured Bacteroidales bacterium
AAGTCATTCCGACTTTTTTGCCTAATAATCCTGGCATAATTTCAGTTACTTGTTTATTGTATGGCGGGATTCCGTCCTTTACAGAATCCGCATACGGTTAAAATGATTGATAATATTGTCCTGCCCGTCCTGGAACAAGTCCAGGACAGACAAGGGAAAGAATTTTCAGTTTAAGACAACGGGCTATTAGACCTTGATCTCAACTTCAACGCCTGAAGGCAACTCAAGCTTCATGAGGGCATCCACAGTCTTAGGAGTAGCGCTGAGGATGTCGATGAGGCGCTTGTAGCTGTTCAACTCAAACTGCTCACGGCTCTTCTTGTTAACGAAGGTAGAGCGGTTCACAGTATAGATGCGCTTGAAAGTAGGCAACGGAATAGGGCCGCTCACCTTAGCACCAGTTGACTTTACAGTCTTCACGATCTTCTCGGCTGACTTATCAACGAGGGTATGATCGAAAGACTTCAACTTAATACGAATTGTCTGATCCATATTTTGTTTCTTTAATTACATTATTAATATATGATCTTTCGACCAGATTACTTCACGAGGTCAACACGACCGCCGCACTCCTCAAGGACTTTCTTGGTGTTGCCCTTATCAACCTCTGCATAGTGGTGGAACTCCATAGTAGAGCTTGCACGACCAGAGGTGATGGTACGGAGGTCAGTTACATAACCGAACATCTCGCCCAGTGGAACCATAGCCTTGACGATACGGGCACCGCTACGTGCAGTATCCATACCCTCGACCTGACCACGACGCTTGTTCAAGTCAGAGATAACGTCACCCATTGACTCCTCAGGAGTAACAACCTCCACCTTCATGATAGGCTCCAGGAGGATAGGCTGAGCCTTCTCACAACAAGCCTTGAATGCGAAGTTAGCTGCCAACTCGAATGAAAGCTGATCGGAATCGACTGGGTGGAATGAACCATCCTCGAGGACAACCTTCATGGAATCCATTGGGAAGCCAGCCAAGACACCGTTCTTCATAGAGTTCTTGAAGCCCTTCTCAACAGCAGGGATGAACTCTGAAGGAACGTTACCACCCTTGACGATGTTCTCGAACTGAAGACCAGTTACGCCCTCGTCAGCAGGACCAACGGTAACGATGATGTCGGCGAACTTACCACGACCACCGGACTGCTTCTTGTAAACCTCACGGTGACGGGTAACAACACCCTTGATAGCCTCCTTGTAAGTAACCTGTGGACGACCCTGGTTACATTCAACCTTGAACTCACGCTTCAGACGGTCGATGATGATATCGAGGTGCAACTCGCCCATACCAGAGATGACGGTCTGACCGGTCTCCTCGTTGGTCTTGACTGTGAAGGTAGGATCCTCTTCTGCCAACTTGGCCAAACCGATACCCAGCTTGTCGAGGTCCTTCTGTGACTTAGGCTCTACGGCGATACCGATCACAGGATCTGGGAACTCCATAGACTCCAAAACAACAGGATTGTTCTCGTCACACAGGGTATCACCGGTACGGATATCCTTGAAACCTACACCTGCACCGATGTCACCGCAACCAATCTCCTCCATAGGATTCTGGTGGTTAGAGTGCATCTGGAACAGACGGCTGATACGCTCGCGCTTATCAGAACGTGGGTTGTAAACGTATGAACCAGCCTGGATAGCACCTGAATATACACGGAAGTAGCAGAGACGACCTACGAATGGGTCGGTAGCAATCTTGAATGCAAGAGCTGCCATTGGCTCGTCATAGCTAGGATGACGGTCAATCTCCTTCTCTGGATCCTTAGGATCGTGACCTACGATAGCAGGGGTATCCAGTGGTGAAGGCAAGTAGCGGACAACGGCATCAAGCAAGGTCTGCACACCCTTGTTCTTGAATGAAGAACCGCAGAGGACAGGGAACACCTCCTGAGCCAAGGTACCCTTACGGAGGGCAGCATAGATCTCGTCGGTGGTGATGCTTTCAGGATCCTCGAAGTACTTCTCCATCAATGCGTCATCAAAGTTAGCGCACTGCTCGAGAATCTTCTCGCGGTATTCCTTAGCCTCGTCAAGCATGTCGGCTGGAATCTCATCCACCTCATACTCAGCGCCCATGGTCTCATCGTGCCACAGGATAGCCTTCATCTCAATCAGGTCAACTACACCCTTGAAGGTCTCCTCGCTGCCGATAGGCAACTGGATAGCCAATGAGTTGGCACCGAGCATCTCGTGCATCTGGGCAACTACGTCAAGGAAGTTAGCACCTGAACGGTCCATCTTATTGACATAAGCAATACGAGGAACGTTGTACTTCTCAGCCTGACGCCATACAGTCTCAGACTGTGGCTCAACACCACCAACGGCGCAGTAGGTTGCAACAGCGCCATCAAGGATACGGAGCGAACGCTCTACCTCGACGGTGAAGTCAACGTGGCCTGGAGTATCGATCAGGTTGAACTTATACTTCTCACCCTTAAACATCCAGTAAGCGGTGGTTGCTGCAGAGGTAATGGTGATACCACGCTCCTGCTCCTGAACCATCCAGTCCATGGTAGCGGCGCCATCGTGTACCTCACCAATCTTGTGAGTCTTACCGGTGTAGAAAAGAATACGCTCTGAAGTAGTTGTCTTACCGGCATCGATGTGGGCCATGATACCGAAGTTACGAGTGTACTTCAACGCTGCGTCTTTTGGATTTGCCATTTGTTTAAATTTAAATATGTGTGAGAAGAATCTTATTAGAACTTGAAGTGAGCGAATGCACGGTTAGCCTCGGCCATCTTGTGCATATCCTCCTTACGCTTGAAGGCACCGCCCTGCTCATTGTAAGCATCCATGATCTCAGCGGCCAACTTGTCGGCCATTGACTTACCACCGCGCTTGCGGCTGTAGATGATCATGTTCTTCATTGAGATAGACTCCTTACGGTCTGCACGGATCTCGGTAGGAACCTGGAAGGTTGCACCACCAATACGGCGAGACTTAACCTCGACCTGTGGAGTGATGTTGTCGAGGGCCTTCTTCCAAACATCGAGTGGGGCAAGACCCTCTTTCTCTGCCAACTTCTTGTTGACAATCTCGATAGCAGTGTAGAAGATAGTGAATGCGATGCTCTTCTTACCATCATACATCAGATGGTTAACGAACTTCGTAACCTTAACTTCGCTGAAGACAGGATCTGGAAGGATAACTCTCTTCTTCGGCTTTGCTTTTCTCATTTTGTTTTAAGTTTAATGTGTTTGGCTGTTTCTCTGTAGGAAATTGCTTCATCGCGTACCACTGTACGGATTACTCAACCTATTAGAGCCTTACCAACATTTGTGATTGTGAAAGGTTTAGAACTCATTCTGTTTGCGCGGCGCGGCGAAGATTTACTTCTTCTTAGCACCTGCAGCGGCCTGTCCTGGCTTTGGACGCTTAGCACCGTACTTAGAACGACGCTGTGTACGACCATTGACGCCGGCAGTATCCAAAGTACCACGAACGATGTGATAACGTACACCTGGAAGGTCCTTCACACGACCGCCACGAACCATGACGATTGAGTGCTCCTGCAGGTTGTGGCCCTCTCCTGGAATGTAAGAGTTGACCTCCTTGCCGTTAGTCAAACGAACACGTGCTACCTTACGCATAGCAGAATTAGGTTTCTTTGGAGTAGTGGTGTAAACACGAACGCAGACACCACGGCGCTGTGGGCATGATGCCAGGGCCGGTGACTTGCTCTTGTCTTCCAATACTACGCGACCTTTTCTAACTAACTGTTGAATAGTAGGCATTTTGTCTTAACTTTTTGTTTGATACTTAAATTTTTACTCTCATGCTTCGTTCCGCATCGGGCATATTTCGCCCAAAAGTGCAGACTAAAGCGGTGCAAAGGTATAACAATTTTTCCATACAGCCAAACTAATCTGCTCATAATCTTCAAAATAAGCGCTCTTTCGCTCCGAATAGCCAACTGCGGATAGCAATATCCTCTTCCTAAAATTTTTCAAACGCCTCAAAATTACCCAAAAGAAAGTGTTGATAACTTTTGAAAACGATAACGAAAACGAAGACGAAAACGATAACGAAAAGCGGCCTGCGGCAACGAAAACGAAAACTGCCTTCGGCAACGAAAACGAAAACCATAACCAAAATCAAAACCAAAACCAAAACGAAAACCAAAACAACAAGGCAAAAAGAAAGTCCCGAAGGGGACTACAAATAACTGAAAAAATGCTCCTTAGGCTACAGAAACAGAAGAATTGTCCCGCCAGCAACAAGCACAGTAAGAAAGTCCCAAAGGGACGACAGACCACAGGCAGGTGGTGAAGCGAAGCGTAACCCCTGCTATGTTCCGCGCCTCCGATGGAGTGCCGAAGGTACGACAGAATCGCCTCTGCCACCCTTTCCGAGCTTGGTTCTCCCTCACACATAAAGCAGGGGGTTCGCCCCTGCCTGTGGTCTTTTAGCCCCTTTTGGGGCTCTTCTGGAGCACACAAATCAAAAGGCTTGTCAAATCCCAACTCCATTACAACACCCTCCTTGCGCTATTCTCCAAATGTTTAAGTAGGAAAAATGCCACCCAACAGACACGGTTTTTCCGTCGGGTGGCAATAAACATATAACAAAAACAGTTATCCCAGAACGAAAACCTTCGTTAAGCAGTCGTTATGGAAGTTCCTGATACTTTTTCATGAACTCAAGGTAGGAAGAGTCGACTCCCACTTTTCGCGGAAAAACTATATGACCTCCAGGTGGAACTTGTTTCCTTATTTTCTGATAGTCTTTCCAAGTCATATTAGGATAATCTCCCGGTCGAATAATAACAACATTTTCTTTCGTTCCTCCGATGCAAGATTTAATTATTTCCTCATCAGTTTCAGGAACAGACATACGTCGGACATAATCCTCCATAAATTGCAGACCTTTTTCCTTTTCACCTCGCAAATAATAGAGAACGGGGGCTAATTGAAAATGTAGTTTGCAATACTCGAAAAGGTTTTCCAAATTAGACATTTTAGTCCAAAATATTTCTCCACCTTTTTGAATATCCGAAATCAAAACATCCATCATTTCTACATTATCATCGTCTTTGACGAACACATATCGACTATCGCACTTTAATATCATTTCTAAATTAGTACTTGTGGTCGGGTAAAGAGGATCTCCTTCAATTCCTTCCAGAGTTAAAGATAACTGATTTACTCTTAAATTACAAATACCTATATGAGGGTCCACATGAAAATGACCAACAATCATATGACTATGAGAACCAAAAGAAACCGTAGCATACAAATTGTCATTGATAGGCTTAAAGAATACTTCACCTTTCTTCTTAAAACCCAGCGTTATCATCCTTTCTTTCAACTTTTTTTCAACGTATCTGTTCATAACAATTGTTTATTACAACAACACATATTTTCCAATAAAAGCCCATTGAGCAGAATCAATATGAGACTTGACTCGATACAACAATTCTCCTTTAGGAGGTAGGGACTGAGTCAAAATCTTCAACTGACTGTCTTTAACCCCATGTTAAGAAGTACTTCTTTAATCAAAGATTCTACTTTATTTGTCATCTCAATGGTTTATACTCGTTGACCAAATGCTCAATATGGACAGGGCAAAGATAATGCTTTATGTTCAATTCTCCAAATGTTTGTGTAGGAAAATGTCCCCCGAAAGACTAGTTTTCCGTCGGGTGGCAAGATGGGATAGCGTGTGATAGGATTGTATAGTGTCGCTCGCTCCAAGTGGGGTTGAAATCAGGACTCCAAACAAACTACTTTCGTTTTTTCGCATCTTTCGTGTTCTCAAAAAATCCTTCCGCATTGTACATTCCTACCATACATCATGAAACGATCCTCCCCCGCCGTTACGCACTATTGAGCAGCATTCGAGATGGCTTCGGCAACTTCACTTTCTCGGTGCCTTCTTTGAAAAGAACGAAAAAGAACCAAAAAAGAAAGGAAAAAGAACGGGAAAAGAATGCAACTACGGTAGGACATCGGAAGGATTGGAGGCTTCTGTCCTGCTATGTTGACCAAGAAAGTGAGGACTACTCCACCTGAAAGAAGAAAAACGACAGATTTTTGACAACATTGGAGCATAGTTCACAAAAATAACGTATCTTTGCACACGATGGAAGAAAATATCTGTAGAAACACAGAAGAACGACAAACCATAATCAAGCAATCACACAGAAGAACCAAAAACTTTATCAAAATGAAAAAGAATCTGTTATATGCATTGGGCATCGTGCTGCTCACCTCGTGCGGCAAGCCATCGGACACGGCTACTCAAGACCTGCCTATCCTGACCATCGAAGGCGGTCTGGTACAGGGTGTTACCACCGACATCGACGGGGTATTGGTCTATAAGGGCATCCCCTTTGCCGCACCTCCTATCGGCCAAAACCGTTGGCGCGCTCCGCAACCCGTCGAACCTTGGGAGGGCGTACGTGTGTGCGACCAGTTCGGCCATCCTGCTTTCCAGGGGGCACACTATAAAGGGGGCTACACCACCGAATGGGGCTACGGCGAAGAGAAAGCCTACAGCGAGGACTGCCTCTACCTCAACGTCTGGACCACGGCATCGGGTCAGCCCGAAAGGAAACTGCCTGTCGCCATCTGGATCTTCGGCGGCGGCATGAGGGAGGGATGGGGTTCGGAACCCGAGTTTGACGGCCAGGAATGGGCGGCCAAGGACGTGGTCCTCGTCTCGTTCAACTACCGCGTCGGTCCTTTCGGCTTCTTTGCCCACCCCGAACTGTCGGCCGAAGACCCCGAACACGCCACCGGCAACTGGGGTACGCTCGACCAGATTGAGGCCATGAAATGGGTCAAGAAGAACATCGCCCAGTTTGGCGGCGACCCCGACAACGTGATGATCTTCGGCCAGAGCGCCGGTGGTCGAAGCACGAAGTTCCTCGCCTCCTCTCCTCTCACCAAGGGATTGTTCCAGAAAGCTATCATCATGAGTGCCAGCGGATTGATGCGTCCCGACAGGACCGACGTGCCGGCCTTCTTCCGCCAGTCGCAACTCACGCTGGGCGAGGCCGAGAAGCAGATCAAGGAGGTGTGCGACTGGGCCAACCTAAAGACCCTCAAGGACTTGCGTTCGGCATCGACCGAAGAGATCTACGCGCTCGGTGCCCTCTACACCCGCGTGACGGGCAAGCGCAGTTGCCTCAATGCCGGACCCATCGCCCCCTACGTGGACGGTTATGTCCTGCCCAAGGCTTTCGACGATGCTTGCATGGCCAACGAGATTGCCGACGTACCCTACATGATTGGCTGCACCCTGAACGACCCCAACATGACGGGACAGATCGAGGACTTCTGCTTGAACCGCGAGGAGCATGGCGGCAAGGCTTGGGCCTATCAGTTTGCCCGCCCGTTGCCCGACGATGGCAGTCACCCCGAGGACTATCTGAAAGGAGCCTTCCACTCGTCCGACCTCTGGTTTGTCTTCAAGTCGCTGAAGCACTGTTGGCGACCCTGGACCCAAGGTGACTGGGACCTGTCGGAAAAGATGCTCACCTACTGGTCGAACTTCGCCAAATACAGCAATCCCAACGGTCCTGACGGCGGTGACTGGAAACCTTTCACCACCGAAAACAAGCAATACATGCGCTTCCAGCTCAACGAACAGGAGGCCGAAGCCTCCTCCCTGGGTGAACCGCTGAAACCGTAAGACGAAAGAAAAAGTTTTCGTTAATTTCGAATCTTTCGGGTTCAAAAAATGTTTTTTCGCTTTCCCTCATAGGATACAGACGTATTACATTGAAAAAAATTGCTTTATGGAATATCTATCACAGGAATGTTACGGCAAACTCTATACCGAACTGCAACAGCTCATCAAGGTG
This sequence comes from uncultured Bacteroidales bacterium, assembly GCA_902776605.1. Taxonomy (GTDB): domain Bacteria; phylum Bacteroidota; class Bacteroidia; order Bacteroidales; family UBA3663; genus Liminaster. Next base: position 7,816 of record CACYQQ010000033.1, read on the forward strand.
GAATTGCCAAAGGTGAAGAACGAGATATCGGAGGCACGCGACAAAGGTGACCTCAGTGAAAACTTTGAGTATCATGCTGCCAAGCGTGCCCAAGGTAAGTTGCTGAGCCGCATCCGCTTTCTGGAGAGGATTCTGGAGAATGCCCAGATTCTGGATGCCTCCAAGTTGAACAGCGAGACAGTCGGACTGTTCCGCAAGGTGGAGATGACCAACCTGAAGACCAATGCCAAAGTGACTTACACCATCGTCAACCCTCACGAGGCCAATGTGCGCGAAGGCAAGATCTCTATCCAGTCGCCCATCGCCAAAGCGCTGTTGGGCAAGAAAGCAGGCGACGTGGTCGATGCCCAAGTGCCCGCCGGCATCCTCCGCCTCCAGATTGACAGCATAACGGTCTGACCCCTCCCCCATCGGATTATAGCAAGCAACCGTGACTTCCCCTTTGAAGCCACGGTTTCTTAGTATAAATTAGGTCGATATTCACACCCAAAAGAAAAAAGTGTAATTTTTCACGCCACAATTTTGCGAAAAAGTGTAATTTTTCATCGACAAATACCCCAAAAGCGCCGTTTAGGAACAAAAAACGATATAAAAATTAGAAAAAGTGTAATTTTTCATGCCACAATTTTGCAAAAAAGTGTAATTTTGCAAGGACAAACAAATGGAAAAAGTGTAATTTTGCTATGTTATACAGGAAAATCAGTACAGAAATCGAAGCCCATCTACGCTCGGAAGATGATAAAATAATGGTCGTGGAAGGCGCAAGACAGATTGGCAAATCGTACATAATACGGGAAGTAGGCACTCGACTCTACCCAAACTTCGTCGAGGTGAACTTTGTAAAAGATGACGAAACGGATGGTCTATTCCGCGACATTCGCGGACTGGATGAATTCTATATGACCTTGAGTATGGTTGCGGGCGGCAAGTTAGGCACGAAGTCCGACACGCTTGTATTTCTGGACGAGATACAACACTATCCGCAATATCTGACGATGCTGAAATTCCTGCGAGAAGAAGGGAAGTACACTTATATCGCAAGTGGCAGTTTGCTTGGCATAGCACTACGCAACACCACTTCCATCCCTGTCGGCAGCATCATTCGCAAACAAATGTACCAGCTCGACTTTGAGGAGTGGTTGATAGCTGAAGGGTGGGGCAAAGAGGCTCTTAATCACATCCAGGACTGCTTCCATCAGCGATTATCGCTCTCGGAGGCACAACATGAAAACCTGTTGGGAGAGTTCAAAAAGTATCTGCTGGTGGGAGGATTGCCCGATGCAGTAAACACCTACTTGGAAACTCACAATATTGTGAGAGTGCGTGAAACACAAGCGGCAATACGAGATCTCTATAAGGAAGATGCCGCGAAATATGAACAGGAATCGAGCAAAAAACTACTGATTCGCCGCATCTACGACATGATAATATCGCAGATGGAAAACAAGAAGAAACGTATAGTGGCAAAGGACATCCGTGACAAAAGAGGGGATCGATTCGAGTGGTTTGCCGAGGAGTTCGAATACCTTGTATCTTCAGGAATAGCCCTTGACGTACATGCCATTGCCAATCCCAAATACCCACTTTCGAAATCGGCACAAAAAAATCTGCTCAAACTCTATCTGAATGATGTGGGAATGTTGACAGGACGACTTTACGAATACAATTTAGCCCCCGTGATGAAAGATGAGCGAAGCATTAATCTCGGTTCTGTTTACGAGAGTGTTGTAGCTCAGGAACTAAGAGCACATGGCCATGACCTTTTCTACTATGACAATGCCAAGAAAGGAGAGGTTGACTATCTTGTAAACAATGTTGCGAAAATGACAATCCTGCCCATTGAAGTAAAGTCCGGCAAAGATTACACATCGCACAAGGCTCTTGACCGATTCCTTGAAAACAAGGAATACAATATACCCGAAGCCATCGTTCTGGATAATGAAAGAGAAGTATATACGATGAATAATGTCACTTACATGCCTATATACTACATCATGTGCATTAAAAGGGCGCAAGTCCCTGAGGGCAATTACTATTTCTGAACAACAGACAAGGGTAAATTGCCTTTACAACAAAACGAGCAACCGTGATTTCACAGGGAAGTCACGGTTGCTCGATTTATGTTGTGTAGAGAGAACTATAGTCCAAGATGGTTAGTTCTCGCGTTCGCGGAAGCGCTTCAAACCGCCATTCAGGAAATCGAGGTAGGCGGAGATATCCTCATCGTAAGCACGGCTACCACTGAGAGGTTGAGCCGTAACTGGGTCAAGGATAATATAATAAGGTTGGGCGTTGGCACCGAACTTATGACTCTGCAAGTAGCTCCACTTGGCACCCACGGTGCGCAAGGTCTTGGTGTTGCCTTGCTCGTCGGTGACCACCATCGGTTCGGCCAATGGGGTCTTGTCATCGACGAAAAGGGAGATGAGCACATAGTCCCGAGTGAGACGGTCGGCCACACGCTGGTCGGTCCAGACGGCAGCCTCCATCTTGCGGCAGTTGACACAACCGAAGCCTGTGAAGTCGAGGAAGACCGGTTTGCCTTGTGCCCGTGCGGCGGCCATACCTGTTTCATAATCAACAAACTGCGCCTCGACGGTCTTGGCATTGAGGTTGAAGTCCTGCGTGTTCATCGGTGGAGCAAAAGCACTGACTGCCTTGCAAGGTGCACCCCACAGACCAGGTAACATGTAAACGGCAAATGCCAAGGAAACGAGTCCGCCCATGATACAAACCACGGGCATCGGCTTGCGCGTATCGCCACCCAATTCATCTTCCTGGAACTTCAACCAACCACAGAGGTAGGCACCAAGCAGACCGAAGATGACAATCCAAAGCGAGAGGAAGACTTCGCGGTCGAGGATATGCCAACCATAGGCCAAATCGGCCACCGAGAGGAACTTGAGGGCAAAGGCCAACTCGATGAAACCGAGCACTACCTTCAAGGTAGTCATCCACGAACCCGACTTTGGTGCCTGCTTCAACCACGTTGGGAAGAGAGCAAAAAGCGTGAACGGCAAGGCCAAGGCAAAGGCGAAACCGAACATACCAAGTGCCGGGGCCAACCAGTTGCCGCTGGTGGTTGTCTCGACAAGCAACAGACCGATGATAGGCGCTGTGCAAGAGAACGAGACAAGCACTAAAGTGAAGGCCATCAAGAAGATAGACAACAGTCCGCTGGTCTCGGAGGCCTTGTTATCGACTTTGTTTGCCCACGAACCAGGCAATGCCAGTTCAAACCAACCGAAGAAAGACAGAGCAAAGACCACCAACAACAGGAACAGGAAGATGTTGAACACCGCATTGGTGGACATGGCATTGAGCGTGTCGCTGCCAAAGACGGAAGAGACAATCAGACCCAAGGCCAAATAGATGACGATGATGCTCAGTCCATAAGTGACAGCATCGCGGATGCCCTTGCGCTTGTCGGTTTTGGCGCGCTTCAGGAAGAAGCTGACTGTCATCGGAATAATGGGCCAGATGCAAGGCATCAACACAGCCAACAGACCACCCACAATACCCATGAGGAGGATATAGAGGGGAGAATGGTTGCTCAAGTTGTTTCCCTCGGCCAATGTATTCAACTGGTCGATGACAGGCGCCCAAAGATCGACCTTCTGTGAGGCATCGGCAGAAGTTTTTTCCACCAAGACAGCAGTGTCGGCAACGGCAACCGCCTCTTTCACAGCAGGTTCAACCGCTTTCTGCGCCACAGGTTTGACCTCTTTCGGGGCGGCTTTCGTCACCGGACTCTTGCCCTCCGCCTTGAACTCCACCTGCGTTGGGGGCAGACACATCTCGTCGTTGCAAGCCCCGTACTCCAGGTAGCATTCGATGGCATAGGTGGGTTGAGTGAAACGCACCTTCTGAACGAAGCAAGCCTTGTGCTCGAAGAAACGCAGTTCCATGTCGAACATCTTGTCAAACTGCTTGATAACCTCGCCACGCGGTTGTAACTTACCGACTGTCTCGACACCGTCCAACTTGACCGCCTGGAACGAAGCCGAGGTAGGACCATCATCGCCCATATCGGTGGAATAGACATGCCACCCGTTGTCAACGCTGGCCGAGAAAACAATCTCAGCTTCATCGCCCTGAAGGGTGTTCAATTGAGCCGAAAAGTGTACAGGCTCCATCATTTGAGCCCGTACACTTACTGAGAAGATAACAGCCAAAAGGCTGATTAGAAATCTATGCATATTTGTTTGATTCACTTTTCGCAATCGCCCGTGAGCAGGCTATTCGGTTTCAAGAAGCCCCGAGGTTGCGAAAGGTTCTTTATTTGATTACGACCTTACGGCCATTGACGATGTAGAGACCCTTGACCGTCTGGTTGACGCGACGACCCTGGAGGTCGTACACAGTCACGCTACGGTCAGGAGTATTCTCAACGGCAGTGATAGCGGAAGGATTAACGACCTTCGTCTTGTTGGCATTGACAACCGCACCCGTGTTCCGGTCAATGAGCAGAGCAGCCACCTTCAACTGATTCTTATCCTGAATGACAGGCTGGTAAGACGAGTTGACAGCATCGGCCACATTAAATGCGTAAGAGAAAGTGACCGGTACCTCAGCGAAAGCAAGTTCAATGTCATTCTGCGAACCGCCTAACAACTCAGAGGTAAGCACGACAACATCATTGAAGACAAGACCCGTGACCGAACTTGGACCCTTGCTGAACTGTTCCATGTAGAGAGGATTGCCTTGACTTTCCTCTGCATAGTAGTTGCTCTGTGCCCAAGAGGCATTCTTCAAACCATTGGCGGTGAGGACATACTCAACACTGTAGTTACCCTCCAACAGATTGAATGGGAAGGTTACGTCGGTAGAGACGTTGATAACACCATTGTCCGAAAGGACAGCCTCCAACGCGAGGTCGGCAAAACCGAAATCCTTGTTGCGCTTAGCGAGGTCATCAGCGATACCGAATTCCTTTTCCGTTGTACCATAGTAAGCATCCAAACTTACGCCACGATCCATCCAGGCCGATGGGAAGGTGCGTACATTGGAAGGATAGTCGGTCGTGATTTCCATATCGTCACCATTGTGATAGCTAACCAGCACATAGTCATCTGGATAGAGTTCTGCTAACTTCTCCAGAGCGACATAACCACGTGGGCACCAACCGCACCACAGACCAGTATATTCCTCCAACAAGGCACGCTTCTTAGGATAGGCATTCAAGACCGCAACAGGCAATACCGTAACACTGGTCTCCTCGTTGTCTTTACCATTCACCTGAGCAACCTTGACTTTGAAGTCATATTCACCGGCATTAGCAATGGCTGGAATATCGAGCAACACCTCTTTTGAAGCGCCAGCAACATTACTCAGTGATACCTCAAACTGCTGGCTATCAGCGAGTCCAGCCACCTCGTAAGCAACGACTACCGACTTAGCGCCATTGCCACCATAGTTCACCAAAGTGATAGGCAAAATGAATGGCTCACCCACCTTGACATAACGAGTCTGACCAGCAGCAACCACTACTGCATCGCCCTTGATGGTGCTGCCAATGACATCCACCGTAAGGAGTGAACTGCCTCCCATGCCTTCGCTCACATCGAGCCACTTCAGGAAACCGTCCGAGGTGTGGAGATAGAAACCACCCTGGGCAGGCTTGTCGCAAATGCCGATAGGTTTTTCGTTGGCCTCACTGTCCACCTTGTCGATGGTCATAGAGTAACCGGCATAGACACCACCCTCGGGGATGAGATAAGGATTGTCCAATTCCACGGTGATGAAACCAGCCTCGGCAGGAGTAACGCTCTTCACCACGATGTCGGCAGCATTCTTGCCATTCTCGACACGAAGTTGTGAAGTCAGGAACACCTGGAGATTAGAAACACTCTTTGTCTCCTGCAATGGGAAAGTGATGCTCTTGATATAGTTACCAACCAGAGCGGCGTCGTCAATCTTGATAGCTACGTCGTAAGTCTCTGGCTTACTGAAATTGGTCACCGTACCGATATTCTCACCGCTGTTGGTGTAGTAACCGAAAGTCACCGTCTTGTCGCCCTCCTGAATAGAGGCCACAGGATAGGCTGGAGTAGCAGCAGCAGGTTGCACCTCGGCGCCGATAGTAGAAACCTCGGCCCAAGCGATTTCAGAACGACGTTCCTCTCCTGCACCACGATAGATAGCCTGTACGCCAAAGGCCTCAGGACCAATCACATGATAAAAGAAGTTGTTGTTCACACCCGTGTTATAAACATCCCAGTTATCCGTATAACCATAAGGGAACTCGGTCATTGTTGCAGTAGGCTGTTCCGCATAATCCAACCAAGAAGTAACCAGCTGCTTCTCTTCGCCATTCACTCTTGTCCAAACAGCGTACGAAAGCTTTTCGGGAAGGATGTAGTTTCCATTCACATCCTGGGTTTTAACATCGAAGTCAAGGTATCCCCAACCATAATCCTGCTTGTAATATTCCCAGCCTTCCTCACTGATAGCGTTGATGACAGGGGCAGCAGGAGTGGCAGCGACTTCGGCAAAAGGAACAATGGCAGCTTCCTCAAAGACCGAAAGGTAATTGACCACTGTCTTTCCTGAATTGATCAAGAAAGTGGAACTGTTGGTCAACGACTTCGTACTGGCATCATAATTAAATACGATATCGTTGTCCGTAAGTGAATAAGAAGTATAGGTCTCGTCATATTCCTCGTCATATACCTCCTCGCCAACAGCGGAAAGCAGATACTGGTGATAGCCGGCCTTGTGATCAGCACCTACATACTGACCATTCTTGAAGACCACCTTGTTGCCCTGAATGGTACCCTTCACCCAGTTCTCTGGCAGGTTCGGGTCCAGACCCTGGACATAGACGTCATTGCCATCGAAACCGACCTGAACGAGCGAGCCCTCGTACGTCTTGGACTGCAAGGAATAAACGCTTGTCTGCAAACCGGCAGGAGCCGAGGCCAAAGCATCCTTCACAGCACTAAAGGAGATATTGTAGTCGGCATAATAGGTCCAGCTGTAGTCATCGTCATAGATAAGACCGATGGCCTCTGCTCCAGTATTCAAATTCCCGCTGGAAGAAATCTCACCTGTTGCTGCATCATAGTTCAAAGTGACGACCTGGTCGCTGGCAGGCACATACCAATTATTTTTAATCGTCAACTTAGCAGCCAGGAAGCCATAACCATAATTGGTCGTACCAACCTGCTGAGGGAAGGTAATCTTGATGGTAGAACCCTGAACGGTGCCTTCCACCCAGGTATTCAATCCAGCCTGAGACACCAGATTCTTGAAATAGACCTTACCTTCCTTGGTAAACACCACATCGGCGACGGCATCTGTGAAATTGCCTCCACCCAAGCCAAACATGGTAGAAAAATAAGCAGAACCACTACGAGTATAGGTTTTCAACGTTCCTTCCGGCTGATTGTAGATAATACCGGCACGATGCGTAGTGCGAGGCTCAACTGTTTGATTGCCGTTCAACTTCTGGTGAACAGCTGTCGTATAATGCATACCCTGCTGACGGGCAAAGTCATTCTGACTCTGCAAATCCTTTGCTGACTGCTTGAGAGACTTCTTCCGAAGTCCATCAAATGTTTCTTGGACCTTCTCCGGTAAACGGATTTCTGTTTCTGTCTTGGCAAAAACAGGGGAGAGAGCAATCAGTGCTCCCAAGGCTATAACCGTAACTTTCCTTTTCATATAATATAGTATTTTAATTTCCGCTTCACTTCGGGCGTTGCTGTTTTTTGGCTCCATGGACGCCTTAAAACCTGACTACCTAACCTGTGAAACGACCTTAAAGATCAAACGTCACAACTTACGAGAGTTGCCTTGTTATTTTTTGATTTTGCGCACAATGCTGCGACCATCCGAATAAGTGGTCTTCTGGATGAACACACCACGAGTGGGTGCACTGACGGAACGACCCAGAGCATCGAAATAGCTAACCTCCTGAATATCTTCTGATAACTGGAGACCCGTGGTGCTGTAGTTGAAATTCAACGTCACAGCAGGACCCTCCTGATCCTTGGTCCACTTCTGCGTGATAGGATTCTTCTTGTAAGTGACCAGTTGGTACGTCACGCTGCAAGAACCTTCGGCAGCAGGCAACCATTCGGTCTGCATACTCTTCAAGGCACCGGCTGCCAGAGCACCATCCGACGTGGTATAATCTCCTACGGCACTGGCCTGCATACAGTTCACTGGGAAGCACGACTGGAACGCGCCGTTACTCATCGAGGCGATGGTAAAAGCGCCGGCACACTGCACGTCCGACTCGGTGATGTTCTTGACATAGAGACCCGAAGGCAA
>CACYQQ010000034.1 GCA_902776605.1 uncultured Bacteroidales bacterium
CAATTTGTATGGTTGTTTTTGGTACTACAAATATACGAATTATTTCGCTATTCTCCAAATTTTCAAGCAATTATATTTTCGTCGAACTCACGTTATTATTGAGGATGAGCTTGCCCCCAAAAAAAGTTCTTTCATGATGCAGTATTCTTCCGTTTTCTGCATTTAGTAGTAAAATTCTAATAGGGGATTTCTATAAATTGTCTTTTAGAAAATTTAGAAGGATTTCTTGAGGAGCTTGCTATGCAGAAGGAGGGAGCAATGTGACATTGTGACTGACTGATAAATAGCAAGATACCAAGAAAGACCTAAATTTTCAAAAGGGTTTCCATAGATTATCTCTAAATATTTAACCTATAAACGGGGAATTTATAGAAATCCCCAATAGTCTGATTGTATGAATAAACATGTACTACTGTTGATAGTGGCCATTTTGCTTTCGGGTTCAATCGCTAAAGCGCAGTTCTTTCGCGTGGAAGATTTGCCCAGAAATGATTTTTCTTTGGGTGTAGGTTTTGCTTTCATTTCTGTCGATGAACATCGAGCTCGAAAGGTGGCTATCAATAAGTCTGTATCGCCTTATGGAAAGAATGGACGTTTGGAAATGGATCCGATGTATGACTCTTTTAATTTCTTCTACGTCCGGAATCTTTTCAATCGCTGGGGCGTTGGCATTCAGGCAAACTATTATTGTGATGAAGGCGAAGGAACCGACATTACCAGCAAGTTTTACTATCATAAACTGTTCTCAATCAAAGAGAGTGGTGTGACCGTTATGCCTACGGTGCGGTGTTATTGGTGGAATCATCATCATTTAGGGTTATATACCCGTCTTGCCTGTGGCCTTGATTTCCATAAAGTGGAACTGACGGATTTTAATGTCCATGATGACGTGGATATAGAGACGGGCACCGTCTCTTCGACCAATTTGGCTTACCAGATTTCCCTCGTAGGAATTGAAGCTGGCGGTCATCGTATCCGCGGATTCATCGAATTGGGTCACGGGTATCAAGGAAACGTAACGTTTGGAGCAAGGCTTAAACTCGGTTACAAATAGCCTAGTAAGCAAGCGAAGTTCTGTGATATTCAAGTAGTTGCTCGGTCGGAAAACAAACTTCTTAAAATATTTATTTCTTATTAATACTCAGTTTGTCATCATGAAAAAGATACTTTATATATTTGCCCTTTGTATTTTTGCTAGTACCAATTTATTTATGCATTGCGAAGATAATGAACGGGAATATATCATCAATCGAGATGCATACTTCTCGGTGGAGGGTGGCAAGGATACCGTTATGATTTCCAGTTATTCAAATTGGCTTATGGGGGATGTCGTGAATCCCTGTTTTACCATTGAGGGTGTTTCAGACTATGACTGGCATTCTTCAGGAGAACCAGTCATTACCTATAAGGAGGAGCCGGAACATCCAGATTCGCTGGACTGCGGTTGGTTTCAATTGATTAAAAACGAAGCGCAGGTCATCGTGACTGCTTTGCCCAATACAACGGGCCATAATCGTTTTGCAGAGGTCTATCTGAGACTAAAGTATGACTGCTATTCTACTGGACGAATTTATATCTATCAGGATAGCAAGTAGTCGTCTGAAACCCAATATCCCAAACTGGGGCAGTGTATAATTCTTCCGGAAAAGGACTTCATGCAGGCATATTTGTCCCCATTTTGCTATATCGAACCTGTATAATGTGCTAATAAAATATAATAAATGTTTACAATAATCAAGAAAATTTGTATTTCTCGAAAATATTTACTAAATTTGCACCGCTAAATTGGATAATTAGGCTAATATCGGTTCAATAATTGTGATAATGCAATTCAGAAAGTTACTGTTAGGCTTGCCGTTGCTCATGGTCTTGTTCGCAGGCTGTTCGGAGTACAGCAGAATCCTGAAGAGTCAGGATGTGGACGAGAAGTATGAGTATGCTAAACGGTACTACGAGAAGGGGTTATATACCCGTTCGGTAACGTTGTTGTCGGACGTTGTGCCCATCTATCGCGGCACGGAGAAGGCCGAGGAGGCGCTCTACCTGTTGGCTATGAGCCACTTCAAGTTGACCGATTATGTCAATTCCAGTGAGTATTTCCAGCGCTATTGCAATAACTTCCCTCGTGGAAGCCGTATTCAGGAGTGCCGTTTCAACTTGGCTTACGGCGATTACAAGGATTCGCCCGATGCGCGTCTGGACCAGACGGTCACCAAGAAGGCCATCAAGGAGTTGGACGACTTTATCGACATGTACCCTCGTACCCAGTTGGCCGACAGCGCTACGACGATGCGTATTGAGTTGAGCGACAAACTCTGCTACAAGGAGTACCTGAGTGCCAAGCTCTATCTCAACTTGGGAACCTATATGGGTAACAACTATGAGGCTGCCGTCATCGTGGCTCGCAATGCCCAGAATGAATATCCCTATTCGAAATATCGTGAGGATCTGGCATTTATCATCTTCAAGGCTCGTTATGAGGCAGCTGTGAAGAGTGTGGCAGAGAAGGCCGAAGAACGTTATCGCGCCGCTTACGACGAATACTTCACCTTCAATAACGAGTATCCCGAGACGGTATATGCCAAGGAGACTCAGAAGATGTATGAGAAGTTGAAGAAGAAGATGGCAGAGTATGGGGAATGAGACTTAGGACTCTCCCCGACCCTCCCTAAAAGGGAGGGAGTATTGGAAATTACAAGGAAGTGAAAAGGAAGTGACAGAGAAGTGACAAGGACGATAGAACCGGCGATTTGAAGTCCAAAATGCTTTTAATCAGTACTTCAAACTACTTTACTCTTTACCCTTTACTCTCTACTCTTTAATAAGAAATATTCTTAAAACTTTATAATTTATGGATTATAAGAAATCGAATGCTCCGGGCAACACCGTGACCCGTGACGTCATCGCCTTGTGCGAGGACACAGGTAATATCTATGAGACCGTAGAGATTATCGCACGTCGTGCAAACCAGATTGCAAGCGAGATGAAGCATGACCTCGACAAGAAATTGCAGGAGTTTGCCACCTCAAACGACAACCTGGACGAGGTGGTCGAGAACCGCGAGCAGATTGAAATCAGCCGTTATTACGAGAAGTTGCCAAAACCATCGCTCATCGCCACACAGGAGTATATTGATGGTAATGTTTACTGGCGTCTGAATGCTCCACGTCAGCAGGAGCAGCCCATCCAGCCACAGATGAACTTCTGATATGATTCAGCGCATACAGACTATCTATATGCTTGCCAGCGTCATCGCTATCCTGATGATGCTGGTATTTCCTTTAGGCCATATCGATGCGTCGGACGCTTTCTTCAGTGTTTCTGCCTTGGGCGTGACGTGTACGGAAGGTGATGTCGTGCTCGACAAGATGTGCTATGAGTTGTTCTTCATCTTGTTGTTGATGTTTGTCTTGCCTTTGGTGAGCATTTTCCTCTACAAGCGGAGAAAACTCCAGATGCGTATCTTGATTTATACGGCTGTGCTGGATCTGCTCTTCTATGCATTCTTCTTCCTCTACGAGAGCTCTGCATTGGAGCAGATGGTTGCGGGAGTCCTGACTTTATCGGGCTTTTCGCCGATGGTCGAGACACATTATTCCGTCGTTCTTTATGCAATGCCTGCCTTGAGCATCTTCTGTTGCATCTTTGCGATTCGAGGTGTACTGTATGACATTGCTCTCTTGGCTTCGGCCGATCGCTTGCGTTCTAGCCGAAAGAAGTAAAGGTATGTAAATCCTATAGTTTAGCCCCACAGCAATTGAAATGATTGCCGTGGGGCTAAACTGTTTTCAATTTTCAACTTTCAATTTCCTTAAATCCTTTTTGCCGTCTCCTTGATGAGCCAGCAACCGATGCGGCAGTTGATGCACTTGTGGGGTTCGCAATATTCCCGATAGAGTTGGAGAAGGGCTTGCGTGTCGAAGGCGTTGTTGCTCTTTAGTCCAACTTGCGACCAATAGTCTATGTAGCGGTTGGCTTCGGCAGGAAGAGACTCCAGGAGAGTCATGGCGCGGTCGCAGAGGTCAGAGTCGGCGCTCCACTGACCATACGAGAGCATGATGGGGATGATGGCATTGATGATGATGGAGTTAACCGTCTGTCGGCCAATGAGTCGGGGAAGAAGAAAGGGGCGTTGTAACTGACCGATGTCGTGGGCATCGAGCACCTCGGAAAAGAGTTCGCGATGGGAGGAAAGAATCTGAGCCAATGCTTCCAAACGATTCTCGGGAGAGGCTTGTGGACGCCGTTTGGCACGTTTCCAGTCGGATGGAGACATGGGCTTGAGTTGGAACTTGGCACGGAGAAAACGATATTCGTCCAGTAGGCGTTGCTCCGACTCGGGGATGAGACCTGCCTGACCCAATAACAGGGCGCGGACTTGTAGTGGGTCATCCAAGTGTTTGAGCAAGAATGCGTAAGGTAGAGATCGTGCCAAGCGTTCGAAGGCATCGCTGTTGATGCCCGTGCCGAGACTTCGTGACAGAATGACGTAGAATGCCTCCTGCCAACTCTCGTGGTTCTGGAGGATGAGATCTTTGACCCTGTCGGCCTTGACGAGCATCCTTTGGGTGGCCAGGGCCGACAACCAGTCGTGCACAATCATGGGAGGAACGGAAGGCAGCAGATGTTGGCAACGGATGGCGCAGAATAGGTTCTTGCCCTCCGAGAGGAGTTCTCGGTATCGTGCTGTGATATGGTCGGGGATGTGCATGACGACAGTCTGGATGGCGTCGCCCGAGGGACGTCGGATATCGGTGTCGGCCTCCATGACGACGTGCAGAATGACACTATTGTAGGCATTGTCGTCCTGATGGTGGTGACGGAGCCAATCGCTTGCCTTGACATGCATTTCGACATTGCCTGCCCACATGATATCACCTATCTTGATTTTGGCATTGAAGAAGTCGGGACCTGCATCGAGGTTCCGGAGTCCAGGGTGTATGATTTCGAGGGGAGTGTTGTCCAAGGTGTGGATGGCAGAAAACAGTCGTTGCTGCCAGACGTAATACATCAGTTCTTCCATTCGGAAAAGTGTTTTGCAAGATAGTCCATTGTCGGATAATCGGCTGCAAATATAGTGATATCTGTTGGATTTTGAAACAATAAGAGGTGGAATTTCGTCCTTTTAGATGATTTTTGGAGACATTAGGCTATTATATGGAAAAAAAATGTTATCTTTGCGCGCAGATGTAATTACAAATAGAACAATAATAGACTGATGAAGATCGCATTGATCGGATATGGCAAAATGGGTCATATCATTGAAGAGATAGCTTTAAGCCGTGGGCATCAAGTGGTTTGCGCCATCGACGTGAACAACCAATCTGATTTCGAAAGTGAAGCTTTCCGTTCGGCAGATGTTGCCATCGAGTTTACCACCCCTCATACCTGCTTGGGTAACGTCGATAAGTGTCTGTCAGCAGGTGTGCCTGTCGTTGTCGGCAGTACGGGTTGGTATGACCAGTTGGACGACGTGACCGCCAAGGTGAAGAAGGTCGATGGCAGTCTGTTCTGGGCCTCGAACTTCTCTATTGGCGTTAATGTCTTTGTTGCCATGCAGAAGTATATTGCCAAGATTATGAACGCCTATCCTCAGTATGATGTCACTTTGCAGGAGACGCACCATATTCACAAACTGGACTCACCATCGGGCACGGCTATTACTATTGCCAATGCCATTACCGACAACCTGGAACGCAAACAGTCGTGGAAGGAGACCGCTTGTCTCTGGCAGCATGAGGATGAGAGTATGGACGTGGCTCGCAATGCCGAGGTCGGAACTCAGTTCCAGTCGCACAAGGCCGACGAACTGGAGGTGGTTGCCTTCCGTCGTGGCGAGGTGCCAGGTATTCATACGGTGGTTTATGACAGCGACGTAGATACCATCACCATGACCCATTCGGCCAAGAGCCGTCGCGGTTTCGCTCTGGGTGCCGTCATTGCCGCCGAGTGGATGTCGGATGGCAAGAAGGGTGTCTATACGATGACCGATTTGATGAATTTCTAAGTCCTATTACTAACAATGAACAACAACGAAAAAGAGGTGAGAGGCCTAAAACGCAAGATGTCGTTGGGCGAAAAAATCAAATGTGTTTTCTGGAGTATAGCCGTTCTGTTATTCTCGTTCTGGATGTCTTCGGCATGGCCCTTGTTGGCGCTGCTTTATGTCGTTGACCTGTATTGGATGCACTATATCCCTTGGGACTGGTGGAAAAACCTGAAGAACAAGTTCTTGCGAGAGACGATGTCTTGGGTCGATTCCATTATCTTTGCCATCGTGGCTGTCTGGATTTTGCAGAACTTCTTTTTCCAGAACTTCCAGATTCCGACCACCTCGTTGGAGAAGACCATGCTGGCAGGTGATTACCTGTTGGTCAGCAAATATCACTACGGACCGCGCGTGCCCATGACTCCGCTCTCGTTGCCCATCTTCCAGCACACCATCACCATCGGCAATACCAATCTCTGCAAGAGCTACTTGGATTCGCCCCAATTGGAGTATAACCGCAAACCTGGTTTGACGGATGTGAAGCGTGGCGACATTGTGGTCTTCAACTATCCGATGGGTGACAGCATCATGGTGAATCATCCCGAAGAGGATTACTATCAGGCCAAGCACAACCTGACGTTGCAAGGATGCAGTCAGGCACAGATGGAGCGCATGATGGGTCCTGTCTATCGCCGACCTGTAGATCGTTGCGAGAACTATGTAAAACGTTGTGTGGGTCTGCCGGGTGAGACTTTGAAAATCGTGGAGCGTCAGGTGTATATCAATGACGAACCCATGGACAATCCATCGGAGCTGCAACAGGTGCGTTGGGTCTATACCAATCAGCCGAATGCAGTCATCACCAACAGTTATTGGCATAGCCTAGGGGTCTATACCCGAGGCAACGGTTCTACGTTGAATCCCGATGTGCTGGAGTTTGCGCCCGATCAGGTGGCACGTGTTGCTTCCTACTTGGGCATCGAACCCGATAGTGCGACAGGTAAGTACAATCACCTCTATCGCGTGAACCTGACGGAAGCCAAGTGTGCCCAGTTGGAGAAGAAGAAAGAGGTGGCTTGGGTGCGTTTCGAACCTACCGAGATGCAGTCTTTTGCTGATGTCTTTCCTCAGAGTCCTCTGTTCCGTTGGCAACAGAACAACTTCGGACCCCTTTGGATTCCGAAAAAGGGCGAGAGCATCGAGTTGACGCCTGAAACGGAGGCCCTGTATGGCCGATGCATCCGTGTCTATGAGGGGAACACCTTGACTCGCAATGAACAAGGTCAGTACCTGTTGAATGGAGAAGTTGCAACGAACTATACCTTCCAGATGGACTATTACTGGATGATGGGTGACAACCGCGACAACTCTCTTGATTCGCGTTTCTGGGGCTTTGTGCCTGAGAGCCATATTGTTGGCACCCCACTCTTCATCTGGATTTCCATTGACCAGGAGACGGGTGAATGGCGTTGGGACCGTCTGTTCAAGAAAGTAAGAGGCCTGTGACGTCCCGATGCTTGTGGAGAATCCATTGTCGAATCGAAAGAGAATCTGGAAATGATTGTTTTACCAACTGCTTATTTCGGCCCTGTCAGTTACTATGCTGCGCTTTTCCATGAGGAGGATGTCGTCATCGAGGCATGCGAGTATTATGTAAAGCAGACTATCCGAAACCGCTGTGTCATCGCCACCAACCAAGGCCCGCAGACCTTGAGCATCAACGTGCAGAAGGGCAACAGTCCGCAGTTGCCCATTCGGGAAGTGATGCTCAGTGACCACGGGAACTGGATGCACCAACATCTCTATTCCTTGGCCACCTATTACGGTAACTCGCCTTTCTACGACTACTATATTGATGAAATCAAGGAGGTGATGCAGAAAGGTCACGACGGTTCTCTGTTCGGCCTCAATGAAGCGCTGCGCCGGAAGGTGTGCGAACTGATTGGTTTTGAGCCGCATGTGCGCTACTCGGAGCAGTGGTTGGGTCAGAGTTTCGGGAAGGGAACTTTGGCAATTGCACCTTTCGTTTCTGTCCCCTATTATCAAGTGGCACAGGCCGAAAGCCAGGGGGCGTTCCAACCGGACATGAGCATTTTAGACCTGTTGTTCAATATGGGTCCTGAGTCTATTCTTGTTTTGAAACAGTCATGGCGATAATCGCCTTTGAAGTATCATTGCATGGAAGATAAACTACAAGAAGTATTATCCAAAATAGGATATCCCAAGGATTTGAGACAGTTGCCCGTCGAGCAGTTGCCTCAGGTCTGTGAGGCTGTCCGCCAATTCATCATAGATCAAATTTCCGTACACCCAGGTCATTTCGCCTCCAGTTTGGGAGCAATAGAACTGACCGTGGCACTCCATTATGTGTACAACACGCCTGATGATCGTCTCGTCTGGGACGTAGGACACCAGGCCTATGCCCACAAGGTGTTGACGGGGCGTCGTGAGCAGTTTGCCACGTTGCGCCAGAAGGGTGGTCTGCGTGGATTTCCATTCCCTGCTGAAAGTGAGTACGATACCTTCTCGGCAGGTCATGCCAGCAACAGTATCTCGGCAGCGTTGGGTATGGCGGTGGCCAATCATCTGTCGGGCGACAAGCGTAAGGTAGTGGCCATCATTGGCGATGCCTCTATCTCGGGCGGCTTGGCTTTCGAGGGATTGAACAATGCCTCTTCGCAACCGAACGACTTGCTTATCGTCTTGAACGACAACAAGATGGCGATCGACAATAACGTCGGAGCGCTCTATCATTATCTGCTCAAGATTACTACTAGCGAGCGATACAACCAGATGCGCTATCGTGCCTATCGCACCTTGCGTAAACATCGATTGATGAGTGATGGTCTGCGTCGTGCCTTGATTCGTTTCACCAATGCCGTCAAGTCGCTCTTCTCGCACCGTCAGAATATCTTCGAGGGTCTCGATATCCGCTATTTTGGCCCGGTAGATGGACATGATGTGGTGAAGTTGGTACATATCTTGCGCAAGATCAAGGACATGAAGGGTCCGAAGATGTTGCATGTCTGTACCATCAAAGGCAAGGGTTTTGCTCCTGCCGAAGATCAAGCCACTATCTGGCACGCTCCTGGAAAGTTCAATCCGACGACGGGCGAACGCATCAAGGAAGATACTACGGGTATGCCACCCAAGTTCCAGGATGTGTTCGGTCAGACTATGGTGGAATTGGCCGAGCGAGACAAACGCATCGTGGGTATCACCCCTGCCATGCCGACGGGTTGTAGTCTCAACCTGATGATGGAGCGATTCCCGGGTCGTGCCTTCGATGTTGGTATTGCCGAGGAACATGCTGTCACCTTCAGTGGCGGATTGGCCAAGGAGGGGAAGATTCCTTTCTGCAATATCTACAGTTCCTTCATGCAGCGTGCCATCGACGAAGTCATTCATGACGTAGCCTTGATGAACCTGCACGTGGTGTTCTGCTTGGATCGTGCCGGTCTGGTGGGTGCCGATGGTCCGACGCATCATGGCGCTTTCGACTTGGCGTTCTTCCGCGTCATTCCAAATATGATAGTGGCTTCTCCGCGCAACGAACATTGGTTGCGGAAGTTGATGTACACCGCTGCAACGGCCAATGAGACAGGGCCATGGTGCATTCGATATCCGCGAGGTCGTGGTTCTATTGTCGATTGGCAGTGTGCTTTGGAAACCGTTCCTGTCGGAAAAGGTTACTGCGTGCGTGCCAGTGAGGAGGGACATACCGCCATCCTCTCTTTGGGTCCGATTGGCGTCGAGGCGGAGAAGGCGATTGCCTTGTCGGGCCGGGACGTGGCCTTGTACGACATGGTGTTCTGTAAACCGTTGGACACCGCGTTGTTGCAGGATGTCTTTGCTCGCTTCCAGCGCGTCATCACGGTCGAGGATGGTTCGGTGGCAGGCGGTTTCGGTTCTGCCATTCTGGAGGAGGCCAACCGTCAGGGCTATCACGGAGAGATCATTCCGTTGGGCTTGCCCGATAAGTTTGTCGAGCAGGGTACCTGTTCGGAACTCTATTCTCTCTGTGGCATCGATGCCGAGAGCATTTCAAAGTGTATAAAAGGTTGACCGTTTCGGTTCGACAACAAATTTAAGAATATGAAAATCATCATTGCGGGTGCCGCTGAGGTCGGTACGCATTTGGCCAAACTGCTGTCGCGCGAGAATATGGACGTCACTCTGATGGACGAGGATTCGGAACGTGTGTCGCAGCTTACCTTCCTGAACTTGATGACGGTAGTAGGTAGTCCTACCTCTATTGCCGCCCTCAAGGAGGCCGAGGTGCCTCGTGCCGATCTCTTCATTGCGGTTACTCCCAATGAGAGTGTCAATATCCATGCCTGCATCCTGGCTGCCAACTTAGGAGCGCGCCGTACGATGGCGCGTATTGACAACTACGAGATGCAACGTCCCGAGAATCAAGAGTTCTACAAGAAAATCGGTATCAACCGATTGGTCTATCCGGAGTGGCTCGGAGGCGAGGCCGTGGCACAAGCCATTGGCCGTCCTTGGGCGCGTATGTCTTTCGAATTGTGCGACGGACAACTGTTGCTCCTGACGGTCAAGGTTCATGGCGGTGCACCCATCGTGGGTCAGCGTTTGTCGGATATCGGTCAACAGCATTCTCAATATCATATCGCGGCCATCAAGCGTGGGGAGGAACTCATCATCCCCAGTGGGCAGGACGAGATCTTGTGCGACGACATCGTCTATTTCGTTGTGGCACCGGAACATACGGAATCGGTTCGACTGATCTGTGGCAAGAAAGACCGCAACCTCAAGCGTGTCGTCATCATGGGTGGTACCCGACTTGGCATTCAGGCCTGCCACGCTCTCAAGGAACATTACGACATCCTCTTCATCGTGCAGGAACGTTCCGTGGCTGAGATGTTGATGGAACGTGTGCCAAGTGCCAAGGTCGTACGTGGCGATTCCTCCGACATGCAGTTCCTTTCCGAATTGGGCTTGCAGAGTACCGATGCCTTTGTGGCGTTGGGCGAAGATTCGGGCAACAACGTCCTGGCGTGCTTGACTGCCAAGAAGTTAGGCGTAGGCAAGACGGTCGCCGAGGTAGAAGATGTTGCCTACATCGCTTTGGCTGCCAATCTCAATATCGGTTCGACCATCAACAAGAAACTGCTCAGTGCCAGCTGCATCTACCAGTTGTTGCTCGATGCCGACAAGACCTCGGCCAAGTGTTTCAGTTTGGTCGATGCCGAAGTGGCCGACTTGGTGGCTCAGCCGGGTTCCCATATCACCCAGAAGCGTGTCAAGGAACTCAGTCTGCCTCGGGGCATCACCTTGGGCGGTATGGTGCGCGACGGCAAAGGTCAGACCATTACGGGCGACACGCAGTTGCAACCCGGCGACCATGTCGTCGTCGTGTGCATGAACGAGTTGATAGGCCGTGTCGAGAAACTCTTCTTGAAGTAGCGAATCCATGACTCTAACCCTATATTCCAATCTGTTTCGACCATGAGACTTAACTGGAAACTAATCAGATATATCTTGGGGCTCTTGCTCTTGATGGAGGCATTCTTCTTGCTTGTCTCTTCAGGAGTGGGACTCTATTACCATTTCTCGTTGGGCGAGGGCGATTGGATTTATTTCCTGACTTGTGGTCTGCTTACCGGGCTTTTGGGTGCCTGGTGCTATTGGGGCAACCGTCATCATTCTAAACAGATTTCTACGCGAGAGGGTTTCTTGGTGGTCTCTTCCACTTGGGTGGTCTTCTCTGTGTTCGGCATGGTGCCCTATCTGCTCAATGGCACGTGCACCAATGTCACCGATGCCTTTATGGAGACGATGTCGGGCTTCACCACTACCGGTTGTACCACCATCAACAATCTGGAGGAGCAACCTCATGCTATCCTCTTTTGGCGCTGTCTCACGCAGTGGTTGGGCGGTTTGGGTATCGTGGTCTTCTCGTTGGCATTGTTGCCTATGATTGGTACCGGTGCTACCCAGATTTTCGGCGCCGAAACCAATGGCCTTCAGGTCGATAAGCTTCGTCCCAAGATTCAGCAGACAGCCCGTCGTCTGTGGGGCATCTATCTCACCTTGTCTGTGCTCAATGCCGTGCTCTATTGGGTGGCAGGTATGTCGGTGTTCGATGCCGTCTGCCACACCTTCTCGACCATGGCCAGTGGAGGTTTCTCCAACTACTCCGACTCGATGGGTCATTTCCATTCCTCCTCCATCGAGTATATCTGTATCATCTTCCTGTTCCTGACTAGTGTCAACTTCAATCTCTACTATTTTATAGGACGAGGCCAGATACGTTATTGTTTCAAGAACGACGAGTTCCGTTGGTTCTTTTTCCTCGTTATCGGTTTCACTGTCCTTTTCATGGGACTCGATGCAGCTACCCGTTGGTTTTGTCATTCTGCCACGCCGGAACAGCTTGCCTCTTTGGGCGATGGCACTTTGGAGTGTTCCTTCCGTACGGCGTTGTTCCATACCCTCACCATCTGTTCCTCAGCAGGTTTCCAAGGTCAGTATTTCGACTATGTCCAGTGGGGAGCCGTCTATTGGTTGCCAACCTTGTTGTTGATGGCGATGGGCGGATGTACCAGTTCGACGGCGGGCGGCTTGAAGGTGGTTCGCATCGTAGTGCTTCTCAAGAATGCCAAGAACGAGTTCCTGCAGGCACTCAACCCTCGCTCTTTCACCTCCGTCCGCCTCAATGGACATAACCTTCATGGTGACGTGGTTTACAAGATCTTGGCGATGTTGAGCATCTACCTTATCTTGGTGGTGTTGAGCATCTTCGTCCTGCAATGTATGGGACTCACGTTCGATACTTCGATAGGTGTGGCGATATCTGCTTTCGGCAATACGGGACCTGCCTTGGGTAGTGCCGGCCCTGCCTTTACCTGGGCTGCCATTCCGGATTTGGCCAAGTGGTATCTCAGTTTCTGCATGCTCATCGGCCGTCTGGAGATATTCACCGTCATCCTGATTTTCATGCCGATGTTCTGGAGGAGGTAAAGGGGAGTAGAGAGTAATGTAGTTACCATCCGTTGCTCCCTTTCGTCCCATTTCTTATTTTCATTTTGCAAAGCGTTAAAATACTATATGAGTAAAAACAAAGAAGAAAAGACAGAGATAATCAAAGAGAAGCGACCCAGCAAGTTGCTGATGACCCTGCGTGATGACCGTACCCGATTTGTCGTCGGACTGTTGTTCCTCTTCGTGGGTTCGCTCTTGGCACTTGCTTTCAGCAGTTTCCTGGGGTATGCAGGCAAGGGGGATGCTTCGTCTATTGCCAACGGAACCATCCTGCAACATGATGCCAACAACTGGATTGGTGCCTTGGGCGCCGTAGCTTCGGAAGTCTGTATCAATCAGTGGATTGGTATAGCTGCTTTCCTGTATGTGCTCTTCTTCTTGCAGTTGGGTTTCCGCCTGACGCGCAATATCTCCATCCGTCCCATGTTCCGCGTCTTTGTCCGTTACTCGGTGTGGAGCATCTGGATATCTCTGGCATGTGGTTTCTTCTTTATCGATAGTTATCAGGACTCCTATATCTATTTAGGTGGTCACCACGGATATGACTTGGAACTCTTTTTGGAGCGCCTTATCGGTTGGCCGGGCGTTTTGTTGTTGCTCATCATCTCTTTCCTGATTCTGTTGGTCTTTGTCACCCGTTCTGCCATCGCCAAGTTCCGTTCCACCTTTGGCTTGATGAGCAACGTGGGACATAAGTTGAGCGAGAAGATGCATCGTCCTCACGTGGAGTCGGAGGAAGAGGAGGAGTCCGCTGAGGGTGAACCTTTGGTCGATGTCAGCGAGCCTATCGAGGAACCAGAGACCCCGGAAGTGGCTGTCGATCCCGTTGACCCACAGGAGGATGAAGAACCCCTGCCTTCGGATGTTGGCGTAGAGGAAACTCCCGCTGTCGATGATACCACTCTCATCGAGACTTACAACGAGTTCGATGCTCAGGACGAGAACCCGGACGCGTCGGAAGTACCTTCGCTTCCCGTCGATTCACCTGTCGATACAGAAACTATAGAAGAGACAGACTCCTCTGCCGACCAACCGTTGGAAACGGGCGACCCCACTTTCACCGTTTCGACCAATGTCACCGATGTGCTCGATGTTCCAGTGGACATGCCGATGGAGGACTATGACCCGACCAAGGACTTGGAGTATTATAAGTTCCCGCAGTTCGATTTGTTGAAGGAGTACGACTCCAACATCCCTGTCGATATGGCGGAACAGAACGAGAACAAGGAGAAGATCCGTCGCACGTTGGCCGACTATGGCGTTGAGATACAGAGTATTTCTGCCACGGTAGGTCCCACCATCACCCTCTTCGAGATTGTCCTCGTGAGTGGTACCAAGATCAATACCATCAAGCGCCTCAGTGACGAGATCGCCATGAGTATTGCCTCACGTACGGGCATCCGCATCATCGCGCCTATCCCGGGCAAGAGTGCCATCGGTATCGAGGTGCCTAACAAGGATCCGCAGACCGTCTCCATGCGCGAGTGTATTCAGAGTCGCGCTTTCCAGGAAAGCAAGGCAGCGCTGCCTGTCGCCCTCGGCAAGACCATCACCAACGAGGTCTTCACCTTTGACCTTGCCAAGGCTCCGCACATGCTCGTGGCAGGTGCCACGGGTCAGGGTAAGTCGGTCGGCCTCAATGCCATCATTACTTCGTTGCTCTACAAGAAACATCCTTCGCAGCTCAAGATTGTCTTGGTCGATCCGAAGATGGTCGAGTTCTCGGTCTATGCCAACATCGACAAGCATTATCTTGCCAAATTGCCCGATACCGAAGATCCTATCATCACCGATGTCTCGAAGGTGGTCCAGACGCTCAAGAGCCTCTGTGCCGAGATGGAGGACCGCTACGCCTTGTTGAAGGAGGCGGGTTGCCGTAAGTTGGAGGAGTACAACGACAAGTTCATCCACCGCAAACTCAATCCAAACAAGCATATCGATGCGCCTATCGGTTCTAAGGAGGGCACGCATCACCACTACCTGCCTTACATCGTCGCCATCATCGACGAGTATGGTGACCTCATCATGACGGCAGGCAAGGAGGTCGAGTTGCCTATTGCCCGTATTGCCCAGAAGGCGCGTGCCGTAGGTATTCACATGATCATCGCCACGCAGCGTCCTTCGGCCAAGATTGTGACGGGTATCATCAAGGCCAACTTCCCGGCGCGTATCGCGTTCCGTGTGTCATCGGCCACCGACTCCAGCATCATCCTCGACCAGTCGGGCGCGCAGAACCTCGTGGGTCGTGGTGACCTCTTTATCTCGTTGGGCGACAAGTTCGAACGTGTGCAGTGCGCCTTTGTCGATACCCCGGAAGTGGTTCGCATCAACGAGTTCATCCACAACCAACAGGGTTATCCTACCTGCTACATCTTGCCCGAGCCGAAACCCGATCCAGGCGAAGCCGGTGCTATGGACGATGGCGGCGGCAGTGGTGTGGTCGATCTGCATCAGTTGGACCCCTTGTTCGACGAGTGTGCCGAATTGGTTGTTGCCACCGGTCAGGGTTCTACCTCTATGATTCAGCGTAAGTTCGGCATCGGCTACAACCGTGCGGGTCGTGTCATGGACCAACTGGAGGCCGCCGGTATCGTCGGTCCTTATCAAGGATCCAAGGCTCGTGCCGTCCTCGTGGAGGGTACTTCCGAGTTGCAGAACATCCTGGAGGACTTGAAGAAGAGTTGAATTCGTTAATCTCTTTCCGAGTGTAATAGAGTTCAATTGAGTTCTATTGAGTTTCCCAATTGAGTTGCATGGCTCTCGCGACACCCCGAATTGAGTTTTAATTAAGTTCAATTGATGGAGTTTTATAATCTCTCGCAGAAATCTAGGACACGACCAAGAATTTTTCTGAAATTTTATTCAAATAGTTGAATATTCTAAGAATTTCATTTGTCTGTCATTCCAGGATGAC